>JBARNF010000540.1:0-1555 GCA_049802835.1 Bradyrhizobium sp. | reverse complement strand
TTGCGCGCGGGCACGCCCGAGTCCGGCCCGACCGCACTGGTGTTCCGGGTCGGCTGCACCTACCGGCACCGGCTGGAACAGCTCTTCACCGAACTCGGCTGGCCGTCGGCCGCACGCTGCGAGCTCGGCACGCTCGACGGCATGATCGGCTGCGTCGCGGCCGGCATGGGCGTGGCGCTGGTGCCGCGCGCGGTCGCCGAACGCAGCGAGCTCATCGATCGCATTACCCTGCACACGCTCAAGCCCATGCATGCGCGCGTCGAGACGCTGTTCATCCGCCGCCGCGCCTCCCATCAATACAGCGCGCTCACAGGCTTCGTGGCGTGCCTCGACCGGACGGGCGAGCTCGCTGCCTGAGCGTGCATCGCAGTCTCACCGCCCGTCTCGACCAGTCGCCTGATCCTTCGCCGCACGGGAGATGACGATGAGATGTCATCATTGGCGCATGCGGCTTTCGATCGCTGTGCAGCGCACGCGCACGAAAAACATTTTGTCTGGCCGTCTCACTCTACGTTAGGATGTAGCGCTGGCCAGCGCAAAACCAAAAAGCGTCAACACATATCGGAGGAAATGCGATGCGCAACGCGTTCGTGTTGTGCTGTTCGATCGCCTTTGTGAGCGCGATCGGAGCGGCGAATGCCCAGGACTGGACAAAATCGAAGTGGGGGCCGGCGGACGAGATCGGCGCCGCCAACTACATGACCCCGGAGCTGGTGGTGAAAGCCGCCTCGCTGGTGAAGACCGGCAAGACCTACCCGCTCGGCATGATCGTCGATACCAAGACGCCCGCCTATCCGCCGCGCACCTTCAAGATCACGATCGTGCAGCCGGGCCAGGCCGGCAGCCCCGGCCTCGGCCCCAACAAGGCGACCTACAATGACGATATCGTCGACACCTGGGTCGGTATCGGCAGCCAGATCGACGGTCTTGGCCATCTCGGCATCGAGCACGTCTACTACAACGGCAACAAGCTCGCCGATTTCGCCGATCCGACCGGCTTGAAGAAGCTCGGCATCGAGAAGGTGCCGCCGCTGGTGGCGCGCGGCGTGCTGCTCGACATGGCCGCCTATTACAGCACCGACGTCGTCAAGGAAGGCACCGCCTTCAACAGCAAGGAGATCGAGGAGGTCGCCAAGAAACAGGGCGTCGAGATCCGCCAGGGCGATGTCGTGATTTTCCATACCGGCTGGCTCAGCCTCGTCGGCAAGGATGACAAGCGCTACAGTGCCGGCGAGCCCGGGCTTGGCGTCGACGGTGCCAAATACCTGACGTCGAAGGGGGTGGTGGCGATCGGGGCCGACACCTGGGCGCTGGAGGTGCTGCCCTTCGAGTCCCAAAATATCTTCGAAGTGCACCAGATCCTGCTCGCCATGAACGGCACCTACATCCTGGAGAACATGGATACGGCTGAGCTCGCCAAGGACAAGGGTTATGAATTCCTGTTCGTGCTGGGCCAGCCGCGCTGGCGCGGCGGCGTCCAGGGAATGATCAATCCGATCGCGATCCGCTGAGACCACTTGCGGCTTTGCCTCGCGGGCATGGCGCGTGCTAAGCG
>JBARNF010000539.1:0-3213 GCA_049802835.1 Bradyrhizobium sp. | reverse complement strand
GCGCCCTGGCGCAGCGAGGTGCCGATGCAGTCCGAGCCGGTGTCGCCGCCGCCGATCACGACGACATGCTTGCCCGTCGCGAGGATCTCGGTGGCATCGACAGGCTCGTTGCCGACGCGGCGGTTCTGCTGCGGCAGGAAGTCCATCGCGTAGTGGATGCCGGTCAGGTCGCGGCCAGGGATCGGCAGGTCGCGCGGCGCTTCCGCGCCACCGGTCAGCGCGACAGCGTCGTAATCCTTCAGCAACGTCTTCGCATCGATACCATCCTTGCCGCCGACATGGACGCCGTAATGGAAGGTGACGCCTTCGCCTTCCATCTGCCCGAGACGGCGGTCGATGATGCCCTTCTCCATCTTGAAGTCGGGAATCCCGTAGCGCAGCAGACCGCCGGCCTTGGCGTTTTTCTCATAGACATGGACATCGTGGCCGGCGCGCGCGAGTTGCTGGGCGCAGGCCATGCCGGCTGGGCCGGCGCCGACGACCGCGATTTTCTTGCCGGTCTTGACCGCAGCCGGCTCGGGCTGGATCCAGCCCTGCTCGAACGCCTTGTCGACGATGGCGCATTCGATCGTCTTGATGGTCACCGGGTTGTCGTCGATGTTGAGCGTGCAGGACGCCTCGCAAGGAGCGGGGCAGATGCGGCCGGTGAATTCAGGGAAATTGTTGGTCGAGTGCAGGTTGCGCGCCGCCTCTTCCCAGTTGCCGTTGTAGATCAGGTCGTTCCAGTCGGGGATCTGGTTGTTGACCGGGCAGCCGGGCGTGCCCGGCGCGGCCGAGCCGGTGCCGTGGCAGAACGGGATGCCGCAATTCATGCAGCGCGCCGCCTGGTCGCGCAGCTCTTTCTCCGAGAGCGGCACCACGAATTCCTGAAAGTTCGTCAGCCGTTCGGCGACGGGTGCGTACTTGCGATCGTGCCGCTCGATTTCGAGAAAACCTGTGACCTTGCCCATGACCTACGACGTCCCTTGTCATCGTTTCCGTCATTCCGGGACGGCGCCTGGGCGCCGGATCCGGAATCTCGAAGTCTTCCGTCATTGCGAGGAGCCGGAGGCGACGAAGCAATCCAGACTTTCTATTTGGTCCTGGATTGCTTCGCTGCGCTCGCAATGACGTCCTTGTTGACTGCTGTGCCTCAAGCCCCGATCGCGATCTTCGGCTCGGCATCGGCCTTGGCCGCGAGTTCTCGCAGCGCGCGGCGGTACTCCACCGGCATCACCTTGCGGAACTTCGGCGCGTAGTCCTTCCAGTTCGCCAGGATGTCGGCGGCGCGCTTCGAGCCCGTCGCCTTGGCATGGCGCGAGACCAGCACGTGCAGCCGCTCCAGATCGGAAGCCAGCAGGTTCTTGAACACGTCGACCCGGCCATGCGCCTCGAGATCGCCCATCTGGTGATAGGTGTCCTCGGCGATCATCTCCTCCGACAGCACCGGCTCCAGCTCGACCATCGCCATGTTGCAGAGCTTGTCGAAGTCGCCGGCCTCGTCGAGCACGTAGGCCACGCCGCCCGACATGCCCGCGGCGAAGTTGCGCCCGGTCTTGCCGAGCACGACCACGATGCCGCCGGTCATGTATTCGCAGCAATGATCGCCCGCGCCTTCGACGACGGCGACCGCGCCCGAGTTGCGGACCGCGAAGCGCTCGCCGGCGATGCCGCGGAAGTAGCACTCGCCGGAGATGGCGCCATACATCACGGTGTTGCCGACGATGATCGATTCCTCCGGCACGATGCCGGAGATGCGCGGCGGCTTGACGATGATGCGGCCGCCGGACAGGCCCTTGCCGACATAGTCGTTGCCTTCACCTTCCAGTTCGAAGGTGACGCCGTGCGCGAGCCAGGCGCCGAAGGCCTGGCCGGCGGTGCCCTTGAGGCTGACATGGATCGTGTCGTGCGGCAGGCCGGCATGGCCGTAGATCTTGGCAACCGCGCCGGAGAGCATCGCGCCCGCCGAACGGTTGGTGTTGTTGATCTCGGCCTCGATTCTGACCGGCGCGCCGCGGTCGAGCGCGGGTCTGGCCTGCTCGATCAGCTTGCGGTCGAGCACGGCCTCGAGATGATGGTCCTGCATCTCCGCATGGTGGATCTTCTGGCCCGGCGCTTCCTTCTGCTTCACGAACAGCTTGGAGAAGTCGAGGCCCTTGGCCTTCCAATGCGCCACCAGCCGGGACTGGTCGAGCATCTGGGTCTGGCCGACCATCTCGTTGAAGCTGCGATAGCCGAGCGCAGCCATGATCTCGCGGACTTCCTCGGCGACGAAGAAGAAGAAGTTGATGACGTGCTCGGGCTGGCCGGTGAAGCGCTTGCGCAGCACCGGGTCCTGCGTCGCGACGCCGACCGGACAGGTGTTGAGGTGGCACTTGCGCATCATGATGCAGCCGGCCGCGATCAACGGCGCAGTGGCGAAGCCGAACTCGTCGGCCCCGAGCAGCGCGCCGATGACGACGTCACGGCCAGTGCGGAAGCCGCCATCGACCTGGACCACGATGCGGCTGCGCAGCCGCTCGCGCACCAGGGTCTGGTGGGTCTCGGCGAGGCCGATCTCCCATGGCGAGCCGGCATGCTTGATCGAGGTGAGGGGAGAGGCACCGGTGCCGCCCTCGAAGCCGGCGATCGTGACGTGGTCGGCGCGCGCCTTGGCAACGCCGGCAGCGACGGTGCCGACGCCGACTTCCGATACCAGCTTGACCGAGACCTGACCGTCGGGATTGACGTTCTTCAGGTCGTAGATCAGCTGCGCGAGGTCCTCGATCGAGTAGATGTCGTGGTGCGGCGGCGGCGAGATCAGGGCGACGCCCGGGGTCGAGTGGCGCACCTTGGCGATGGTGGCGTCGACCTTGTGGCCGGGCAACTGGCCGCCTTCGCCGGGCTTGGCGCCCTGCGCCATCTTGATCTGCATCATGTCGGAGTTGACGAGATATTCCGTGGTCACGCCGAACCGGCCAGAGGCGACCTGCTTGATCGCCGAGCGCATCGAATCGCCGTTCGGCAGCGGCTTGAAGCGGTCGGCTTCCTCGCCGCCTTCGCCGGTGTTCGACTTGCCGCCGATCCGGTTCATCGCGATCGCGAGCGTGGTATGCGCCTCGCGCGAGATCGAGCCGAACGACATCGCACCCGTCGCGAAGCGCTTGACGATCTCCTTGGCCGGCTCGACCTCCTCGAGCGGCACCGGCTTGCGCTTGTCGTCCTCGGCCGACTTGAGCCGGAACAGGCCGCGCA
>JBARNF010000538.1:0-1697 GCA_049802835.1 Bradyrhizobium sp. | reverse complement strand
CTTTTCCGCCGCGATAATGCACCACCTGGGCAGATTGCGGTCAAGGCGAGATCAACGCGCCAGCACAACGCACAGCTTATCTGCTCAACATTGGCCTCTGAAGACCGCTCCAGGTCCGTAAGCTCGTTCAAGAACAAAGACGCGGATGGCCGGGACAAGTGTTTAGTCCGGGGACATGGCCGACACATTTTGCGTCGGTAAGATCGATATTGGCAACCTGGTTGGCGCCGAAGAAGACGCCGTAATGACCGTCGAGGGTGAGCGGGCGGATGGCGAGGCGCTCGCCGCAGAAGGCTTGCGGCACTTTCCACAGTTGGCCCTTGAAGCTGACATAGGCCTTGGTGGCGGATACCCGGCGCACGGTCTCGTGATCGTCGTATTCGACCTCCGGCACCCGCTCCGGCATGGCCCGCGGGCTCGGTCGATAGCGGCTTGCCGGCACCTGGTCGTCCAGAGCTTGGTGCGGTCGTTCGAAATTGTAGACCGCGCGCCAGCGATCGAAGGCGGCTTGCGCCTCGGCGAGGTTGCGCAAGCGGCGCAGTGCGAACACCTCGGCTTCGAGGGTGCGGTGGAAGCGCTCGTTCTTGCCGCGGCTCTGCGGATGGTAGGGTCGGCTATGGATCACCGCGATGCCGAGCTTGAGCAACCACACCGCAAACCGCGTCCAGCGCTCGCCCGTGGGGTCGCCCCACGGCGTGCCATTGTCGACGAAGAAGGCGTCCGGCAAACCGTAGCGGCGGAAGGTCCGCTCCAATCGGCCCTGCACGGTCGCGCCCTGCTGGTCGGCACAGGCTTCGAGGCACAGGTCGTAGCGGGAGTGGTCGTCCACCACCGTCAAGGGGTGACAGCGTCCGCCGTCCGCCAGCGGCTTCCATCCCTTGAAGTCCATCTGCCAGAGCTGGTTCGGCGCTTCCATCTCGAAGCGCCGATGCGCCGCAGGGCCGCCGGTCGCCGTGACGATCCGTCCGTTGCGCACCAGGATCGCATGCACGGTCGAAAGCGCAGGAGGAGAGAGCCCGGCGCGCTCGAGGCAGCGGGCGAGCTTGCGCGCCCCCCAGGCCGGATGGCGATCGCGTAGGTCGAGAACGCGCCCCTCGATCGCCGCCGTCGTCCGCAACGGCGCCGCGTGGGGGCGACGCGAGCGATCCGCCAACTCCTCACCGCCAGCAAACCGGCCGAGCCACTTGTACCCGGTCGTCGGATGAATCCCGAACCGCCGGCACAGCTCCCGCCGGTTCGCCCCCTCCTGGCTCGCAAGCCGAACAAACTCGCTACGCTGCTCCATGATCGACACCTCGCGCCACGGCATGGATCGCCTCCCAGAAGCCGAATCCATGCCATCATGACGTGTCGGTCATGTCCCCGAACACCTGTCGGCTATGTCCCCGGGCCATACACCAAGCCCGGCAATGACGATCCTCGGGATTCTATCTGAGCGGAACCCGCTCTAGCCATCCATTCTCTTGGCCAATGCTGCGTGCAACGCGGCGACCAAGGCAGCCTGGGTGTAAGGTTTTGCTAGCCGCAGAAATCCGCTCCCTTCATGTGGAGGCAATTCAGCGTATCCGGACGCGAGCACGACTGGCAATTCCGCATTCGTCTGCTGAATATTATGAGCGAGCTCGAGCCCATTCATGCCCGGCATGGCATAATCTGTCACCACCACGTCGAAGGCCGGCTCGGATCCCAGGAGCTTC
>JBARNF010000537.1:0-5278 GCA_049802835.1 Bradyrhizobium sp. | reverse complement strand
TCACTTTCGTTGGCCGCGTGATCTGCATACGTGGGCCAGGCGGATAGGCGCCGACGATGCAAAAGTCGTCGCTCGCGGCGAGGCATTGATGGCCCGTGCCGGCGGGCAGGATGGCGACGTCGCCGGGCCGGAGCGCGAGTTCGCGGCCGTGGTCGCCGCCGAAGCGCACCGTCGCTTCACCCCGCGCGACGCCCAGCGCCTCGTGCACCGTCGCGTGATAGTGCAGATAATCGTAGACGCCATTGCGCCACATGTCGCCCCAGCCATTGGCGGCGAACACGCGCTCGATGGTGGCTGCGGGATCGTCACCGGCGAGATCGATGACGCCCTTATAGACCAGGAATGGCAGGGGATTATTGGGCACGAGGCCGTCGTCCGCGAACACGATGGCGAGCGGCTCCGCTCCAGGCCTGACCATGCTGTCCTCCGGGAAGATCATGTCGCGCGGTGAACACGGTGACTGCCGCGCTGGTTCCGTCGACGGCTGCGCGAAGCCGCCAAACCGAAGCAGGACCCGACAGGATCCCGCAATCACAACGGGCTATTTGACAACCGCGGCGCGGCCGCTGGTTGACACGCGATTTCCTGCTCAGTACCATTATTACAATAAGTAAGAATGGACGGGAGGACATTGTGCGGCTCATTCGAAGTCGGCACGATACGAGATCGGCGATCCTCGGCTATCTCTGGTGCTCCGGCGGCTCCTTCAGGCCCGAACTGGCGCAGGGGGTTGCACTCACCGAAGCCAGCATCTCGCGCATCATCGGTGATCTCAAAGCCGAGGGCGTCATCCAGGAGACGCGGCGCGCGGCACCATATCGTGGTGGTCCCAGCCTCTTCATTGCGCTGAGTAATGATCTCTCCGTTGCCGCGATCGAGATCTCCAACAACCGTCTTTATGCCGCCGTTGGCACGCTGGCCGGCGAGACGCTCTATTCGGAGCGATATGATCTGCCCGATGGTCTCGGCGCCGCAGAGGTCGAGGCCACGGCGTCACGGTCGATCCGCGAGCTTGCGGCGTGGGCCGCGCGGCGCGGTATCACGCTGGAGCAATTGGCCGTCTCGATTCCAGGCTACGATCCCGACCTGCGCACCAGTCCCATCGTTGCGCTCGATGCCGTCAGGCTGTCCGATGTCTTGCAGCGCGAGCTGCCGGAGACCCCGGCGCGTTTGACCAACTCGATGGTCGCGCGCGCTGTGGGGCACCGGCTGCGGATGGGCACGGGCTTTATCGGCGGCTCGTATTTTTTCGTGTTCGTGGGCCATGGCGTCGGCGCGGCCATCGTCGATGAGCTCGCGGAAAGCGGCGACGTCGAAACCTGCGAAATCGGTCACGTCGTGATCGACCGTTGCGGCGGCGTCTGCCGCTGCGGGCACGCGGGTTGCCTCGAAACCTATGTGTCGACCGTTGCGCTCGCGGGCATTCTCGAGGTGCAGGAAAGTGACCTGATTGGCCACGGAGATCGCTGGCCTCACGAATATCGCATCTCCGCCAAGGCACGGGCGGAGATCAGCTCGCGCCTGGGCCGGCTGGGTCTGACGATCGGCAACGCGCTCAACCTGAACCGCCAGCGCAACGTCGTCATCGCGGGATGGCCGGCGGCTCTGCCAGCCGAGGATCGGGCGCTGATCATGGACGCCATCGGCCAGTCGCGCCTGGGGGGCCTGCATGGAATCGCGCTCACTTTCTCCAATGCGAGCCTGGGGCGCGAGCCGGCCTCAGGATTGGCGCTGGCCGCCTTCTCGTTCATCCGGCGCAGCGGCGAACGTCGCGCATCGGGACGGCAGATGATCTCGAGCTGACACAAGTCGGCAGCTACGTCCGACAACATGGGGAGGGAGAACATGAAACTAAGCCAAGCCCTGATAATCAAAGCCCTGATAGTCAAAGCCCTGGTCATCCAAGCCCTGGCAGGCTGTCTGCTCTGTCTGACGGCCGCCTTGCCAGCAACGTTTGCGCAGGCCGAAACCGTGCTGAAGGTGAAGCCGTCGGGAGACCTCAAGGTGCTCGATCCGACCATTGCGGCGGATTCGGTCGCGCGCAATTTCGGCTACATGATCTACGACACGCTGTTCACGCTCGACGACAAGCTCCAGGTCAAGCCGCAGATGGTCGACACTTGGACCACGTCCGCGGACCGCAAGCTATGGATGTTCAAGCTGCGTGACGGGCTGAAGTTCGGCGACGGGCAGAGCGTGACGTCCGACGACGTCGTCGCCTCGATCAAGCGCTGGAGCGCGAGCGATGCGATGGGGCAGATGTTGAATGCGCATGGTGCGTCGTGGGACGTCGTGGACGCCAGCACCTTCAGCCTGACGCTGAGGGAGCCATGGGGCTTCGTGCTCGACGCGCTCGCCAAGCCGGGCGCGCCAGTGCCGTTCATCGTTCCGGCAAAGCTCATCGCCAGCACCGCTGCGGGCCAGCCGCTCGCGGATCAGACCGGCTCCGGCCCCTTCATCTTCAAGAAGGATGAATGGGTGCCGGGCTCGAAGCTGGTGTTCCTCAAGAACCCGCACTACGTGCCGCGGGCCGAGCCGCCAGCGGGACTGGCAGGCGGAAAGGTCGTCAAGTTCGATCGCGTCGAATGGCTGATCATTCCGGACCAGCAGACGGCGCTCGACGCGCTGAAGAAGGGCGAGCTGGACATCGACGAGGACATTCCGACCGATCTCGTTCCGGTGGCGAAGGCGAGCAAGAGCGTGGTCGTCTCCAACCAGGACGAGATCGGCGTGGCGCAGCAGATCCGCCTCAACGCGATCCAGCCGCCGTTCGACAATCCCGTCATCCGCAAGGCCGCTCTCCTCGCCATCAATCCACAGGACTACATCGATGCCTGGGGCGGCGGTGACGGCGGTCTCATCAAGGCCTGCAAGTCGTTCTACATCTGCTCGTCGCCCTACTATACGGAGTCCGGCTTCCCCTCGTTCGATCTCGAAAAGGCCAGGTCGCTGTTGCGCGAGAGCGGCTATGACGGCACCCCGGTCGTGATCCTCGATGCTTCCGAGAATGCGCAGATCCACCCGGCGAGCATCGTCGCCGAGCAGCAGCTCAAGGCGGCCGGATTCAAGGTCGACGTGCAGGCGATGGACTGGGCGACGGTGGTCAGCCGTCGCACCAAGAAGGAGCCGGTGGCGCAGGGCGGCTGGTCGGTGTTCATCTCGGGCCCCGGCGGTCTCGACATGATGCTGCCGATCAGCCATCTCGGGCTGCGATCGAATTGCGACAAGGCCTGGTTCGGCTGGCCGTGTGACGCAGAGCTCGAAAAGCTGCGCAGCGCGTTCGGCGATTCCGCCGACATGTCCGAGCGCAAGTCGCTGGCCGAGCAGATCCAGCTGCGCGCCGCGCAGACCGTGCCCTACATCCCGATCGCAGTGGCCTACCAGTCGCGTGCAGCGCGCGCCGACCTGACCGGGATCCTGAATCCGCCGGCTCCCGTCTACTGGAGCGTGACCCGCAAGTGAGCTGACCGCGAACTAAGCCTTCGGCAGTTCGAACACCAGGCAGGTCGTCGTCGCGTGGGCCAGCAGCCGGCCCTGTGCGTCGGTGATCCGGGCTTCCGCGGTGGCGGCGCGCCGTCCGAACGACAGCGTCTTGCCCTCGGTCCTCACCGTGCCGGTCGTCTCGGTCATCGCCTTGATGAAGGATACCTTGAACTCCAGCGTGGTGTAGCCGCTGCCCTGCGGGCACATACTGTGGATCGCGAGCCCCATCGCGGAATCGAGCAGCGTGGCGGCGTAGCCGCCATGCACCGAGCCGATCGGGTTGTAGTGGCGCAGGCCGGGCACGCTGTGCATGACCACCTGGCCGGCCTCCGCGGTGCAGTCGAACGGGCCGACGGTCTGCATGATCGGCGGCTGCGGCAGGGTGCCGGCAAAAACGCCGCGCACGAAATCGAGACCGGGCATCGAGGCCAGCACTGAGAGCGGCACCACGCCGAACTCGCTCCCGCTCGTGGTCCTGTCGTTCATGCCGGCGCTCTCCAATGAATGATGATGATCATATACAGACGCCGGCCGCCTGGCGAGCCCGCAGACCGCTCAGCCTCATCACAAAAATGCCCGGGACGGCGCCCGGGCATGCGACTTCAATCAGGTCATTCGGCTCACGCCGCGCTGCGCTTCTTCTCGCGCATCAGCTCCGCAAAGCGCTGAAACAGATAGTGCGAGTCGCGCGGGCCCGGCGAGGCTTCCGGGTGGTACTGCACCGAGAACACCGGCTTGCCCTCGAGCTGGATGCCGCAGTTCGAGCCGTCGAACAGCGAGATGTGGGTCTGTGTCGCGCCTGATGGCAACGTGTCCTGGTCGACCGCGAAGCCATGGTTCATCGAGGTGATCTCGACCTTGCCCGTGGTCTCGTCCTTGACCGGGTGGTTGGCGCCGTGATGTCCCTGGTGCATCTTCTTGGTCTTCGCGCCGACGGCGAGCCCCAGCATCTGGTGGCCGAGGCAGATGCCGAAGGTCGGCGTGCCCGACGAGATCACCTGTTGAATCACCGGCACGGCGTATTTGCCGGTCGCCGCGGGATCACCGGGACCGTTGGACAGGAACACGCCGTCCGGCTTCAGGGCCATGATGTCCTCGGCCGAGGTCGTTGCCGGCACCACGGTGATCTTGCAGCCGACGCCGGCGAGCAGGCGCAGGATGTTGCGCTTGATGCCGTAGTCGATCGCGACGACGTTGAACTCCGGCTTGGTCTGCTGGCCGAAGCCCTCGTTCCACACCCAGGGGGTCTCATCCCAGGTGAAACGCTGCGCCGAGGTGACCATCGGCACCAGGTCCATGCCCTCCAGGCCCGGCCATTCCCGCGCTTCCTTCTTCAGCGCCTCGAGGTCGAAATTGCCGTCCTTGGCATAGGCGATGACGGCATTCGGCATGCCCTTGGAGCGGATCAGCGCGGTGAGCGCGCGGGTGTCGATGCCGGAGAGCCCGATGATGCCGCGGGCGCGCAGCCACTGGTCGAGATGGCGGGTGGCCCGGTAGCTCGACGGGTTGGTGATCGCGGTGCGCAGGATCACCCCGCGCGCGCCCGGCGTCGCCGCCATGTTCACCGTCTCGATATCCTCGTCGTTGGTGCCGACATTGCCGATATGCGGGAAGGTGAAGGTGATGAGCTGGCCGGCATAGGACGGATCGGTGAGGATCTCCTCATAGCCGGTCATGGCGGTGTTGAAACACACCTCGCCGACCGCGTGGCCTTCGGCGCCGAGCCCGAAGCCTTCCAGCACGGTGCCGTCGGCAAGCACCAGGAGCGCGGTCGGTTTATGGTCCGGCCAGGCGG
>JBARNF010000536.1:0-2357 GCA_049802835.1 Bradyrhizobium sp. | reverse complement strand
GACCCGGGGCCGACCCGCGAATGGGCGCCCGAGGAGCTCGAGCGGGCGCTCACCACGCTCGGCATGCAGGGCGTCGGCGAGATCTTCGTGCGCGCGCTCACCGACCACGTCAATCCGGAGAAGATCGCCAAGGATCTCGCCGGCATCATGCGGGTGGTGGAGAAGCACCGGGTCCCGATCCAGTTTCCCACCGCCTGGTCGCAGTTTCCCGGCGGCCTGTTCTACGGCGATCCGCTGTGGGTCGACGAGGTCGCGGGCCGGCACCCGAGCGTGCCGATCATCCTGACCAAGATGGGGCGCAGCATCACCAGCTATTTCGACACCGCGATGACGGTGGCGATGCGCAACGTGAACGTCTATTTCGACGTGGTCGGGACCAATCCGCAGCATCTGCGCTTCGCCATTGACAAGCTCGGCGCCGACCGGATCATGTTCGGAACGGACTGGTCGACCACGTGGCGCTGGCTGAGCGTTCCGGCGACGCTGCATCGCATCCGCCTGAAGGTCCTCGACGATGCGAAGCTCGATGAGGCCGAGCGCGAGCAGATCCTGTGGAAGAACGCGGCGAGACTGTTCAAGCTGGATTCATGGCGGGAGAAGCACGATGAAACGACGTGACCTGTTGAAACTCGGCCTGGCGTCGCTGGCGACCGCGCTGCCGCGCCTGCCCGCTTTCGCCCAGGCCTATCCCGACCGGGCGATCAAGATGATCGTTCCGTTCGCGCCCGGCGGCGTGGTCGACGTCATCGGCCGGTTCTGGACCGAGAGCGTGCGCACCTCGCTGGGGACGGTGGTGATCGAGAACCAGGGCGGGGCCGGCGGCGTGATCGGCGCCACCAACGTCGCCAATGCTCCGCCCGACGGCTACACCATCCTGCTCGGCAACACGAGCACGCAGGTGCTCAATCCGACGGTCATGGCGAAGCCGCCCTACGACCCGATCAAGAACTTCGTCACCATCGACATGATCGCGATCTCGGCCACGGCGGAGATCGTCCATTCCTCCGTGCCGGCGAAGACGCTGAAGGAGCTGATCGATTACGCCAAGGCCAATCCCGGCAAGCTCTCCTACGGCTCGGCCGGCGCCGGCACGCTGACCAATCTCGCGGGCGAGATGTTCAAGCATCTCGCCGGCGGGCTCGATATCGTCCACCTTCCCTACAAGGGCGCCAATCCGGGCATCACCGACCTCATCAGCGGGCAAATCCCGATGATGACGCCGAACATCACCGGGCAGCTGATCGAGCTGCACAAAGCGGGCAAGATCCGCATTCTGGCCGTCAACACGCCGGCGCGCCTCAAAGCGCTGCCGGACGTCCCGACGGCGAGCGAGACGGTGCCGAACATGATCGCCCAGCTGTTCAACGGCCTGTTCGCGCCGGCGGGAACGCCGAAGCCGATCATCGACAAGATCTCGCAGGCGACGCGCGGCGCGCTGGCGCAGCCGGAGTTCCAGAAGAAGCTGGTCGAATCCGGCTTCGAGCCGGTGCTCGATTCGAGCCCCGACAAGGCGCAGCGCTTCCTGGTGGAGGAGCACGACCGCTTCGTGCCGATCATCAAGACGCTCGACTTCAAGATGGGGTGAGGCCGACGGTCTTTGGCGGTCACCTCTCCACATCGTCATGGCCGGGCTCGTCCCGTCCATCCACGTCTTTGTTCTTGAAAGCGTTCAAGACGTGAATGCCCGCGATAAGCGCGGGCATGCCGAGTCAGAGTTTGTCGCTCTCGCTATCCGAGGCCACGCCCTCGCCGATGCAACACAGCGAGGCGACGGAAGGCCGGTCAGCGGCGGCAGGGGACGTCGACGACCTGGTCCTTGAAGTCGAGCACGATCCAGCGCCAGCTCCGCGTCACATTGCAGTCCTCCAGGGATGCGGTCCGGATCGGGTGCCGGCTGCTCCAGCTCGGCTCGATGCGGGCGCCCTCGGTCGTGTAGAACACGCCGGTCGGCTCCTGAAACGCGTTGACGAGGAAATATCCCCCGACGGCCAGCACGATGGCCGCAAGACAGGAAACGAGATACACGCGCATCGTCCGACCCTCCCTCGATTTTCTACCGTCAGTATGGATCGTTGCGCGCGGGGATCAAGGGCCCTGATGCCGCACTCCGCGGCGCAGCGTTTCACGCTGCGCCGCCTCCGGGACACGGACGTGCGGCCTCACGCCACCTTGGGCAGCGCGGCGAGCGAATCCTTGAGCGCGGCCTGGTCATAGTCGCGGTCCTCGAGCTTGCCGGCGAAATAGTCGGTATAGGCCTGCATGTCGAAATGGCCGTGGCCGGACAGGTTGAACAGGATGGTTTTCGCCCGGCCCTCCGCCTTGCAGGCGAGCGCCTCGTCGACGGCGACGCGCACCGC
>JBARNF010000535.1:0-8077 GCA_049802835.1 Bradyrhizobium sp. | reverse complement strand
CCAATCGCGGCCTGCACCGTTTCGCCGCCGGCGAAGGCAATGGCAATCTTGGGCGCTGCGAGCATCGCGATGTAGCGGAACACGATGATGGTCGCGATCACCACGAGCAGCGCGGCAACGGCGATGCGCGCCGACATCTGAAGAAGACCAAGCCAGGCCTCGTCGACCGCGCTCGGCCAATGCGTGACCTGACGCATCCGTTCGGTCATGCCGGGATCGGTCAGCAAGGCAGCAACAGCCCGCCCGGAGACCATGAAGCCCATCAGCCCCGCCATCGGCACGGCGACCGCGAGCACCACCAGAAGCGGCTGCGCGAGGCGATACCAGCCGCGGAATTTCAGCCAGTGATGCAGGCCGAGACAGCCGTGGATCCAGACGAGCAGCAGCAGAAGAGTCTGGATCCAGGCCGCGCCGGGCCACAGCCGCGCCAGCGCGTAGAGGTAGCTGTCCTGGACACCGAACAGCGCGTGAGCAACATGAGTCTCAACGATGTGCGGCAGCAACAGCAGCGGGATCGCAAATCCTGTGGCGAGCTGGATCAACTCCCACGACGGCAGCCGCCAGCTGGCACGCTGCAGCGTTCTCGTGACCGCCAGCAGGGCATGCGCCAGCAGCGCCGCGGCCAGTACGATCATGCCTGGCCACGACCGCGTGACGGCGAGCCGCCACTCCTGCACCTCGTCCATCGCTTCGAGACTGAACAGACCCACCGCGTGGTTGAGGAAATGAGTCGCCGCGAACGCGAGCAGGATGAGCCCGGACACGAGGCGGAGGTTCTGGGTCGCTATTGCGCGCATGTCGTCCCTGGCGAGGAATGCAGACGTCCGAAAATCGGAGCACGGGCCTTCATGCGGTAGCGGCCGGGACTGGCCAACTCAAGCGCGGTAAAGCGCCTTCGCGCTATGTGAGGTCAGTCACGGTCGCGGATGCTGAGCTGGAGGAACATCCCTGAGCGCCTTCGCAAAGGGATCAGCCATGACGACCACCATCGCCCGAAACCCGCTCGGAACCGCGCTCCGCGCCTGCTTTCCCGCGCTCACCGCGACCTTCGTGCTCAGCCTCTTCATCAATGCGAGCATGCTCGCCTCGCCGCTCTATTCCATGCAGGTCTATGACCGGGTTCTCACCAGCCGCAATATCGGCACGCTGGTCATGCTCACCCTGATCGTCGGCGTTTTCCTGGTGCTGTACGGCGTGCTCGAATTCGCCCGTTCCGGCGTGCTGGCGCGTGCCGGCGTCCAGTTCGAAGGCACGCTGCGCCACCCCCTGTTCGAAACGATGATGAAGGCCGAGCTGTCGCCGCGGCATCGCTTCGGACAACAGGTCATCCGGGACGCCGAGACCATCCGTGATTGTATCTCCAGTGGCACGGCCGCGATTGCCTGCGATCTGCCGTGGACGCCGGTCTTCGTCGCACTGTGCTTCCTGCAGCACGCCTATCTCGGCATCCTGTCCCTGCTCGGCGCGATCGTGCTGTTCTCGCTAGCGCTGTTCACGGAATTCTATACGCGCGACAGTGTCGAGCGCACCAATGCGCTGGCCAACGAAGCTTCGCGATTCGTTGCGGCTGCGCTCCGAAACGGCGAAGTCGTGCGCGGCCTCGGCATGGGCGACATCGTGATGGACCGCTGGAGTTGCCGGCAGTCGGCGATGGTCGATGCCCACAGCACCCTGGTCGAGCGCGGCGCCGCGATGCATTCGGTGACGAAATTCGCACGCATGGTGGTGCAGACCTCGCTGTTGTCCATCGGGGCCTGGCTCGCCATCGAGCAGCAGATCTCGCCCGGCGCGATGATGGCGACGTCGATCATCATGGGGCGCGCTTTGGCGCCGGTCGAGCAGGTGGTCGGCCAGTGGAAGCGCATCATCGCGTTCCGCTCCGCCTATCGCCGGTTGGAAGAGCTGTTCCGGGCACTGCCGGTGACGGCGGCGCCGACCGCGCTGCCGACGCCGCGTGGCGACATCGACGTCGAGAATGCCGTGGTGTGGCCGCCCGCCGCGGGCCGTCCTTCGGTCAAGGGCGTCAGCTTTTCGCTCAAGGCCGGCGAGAGCCTTGCGATCGTCGGCGCCTCGGCCAGCGGCAAGTCAAGCATGGCGCGCGCGATGGCCGGCGTCTGGCCGTTGCGCGAAGGCGTGATCCGCATCGACGGCGCCGCCTACAGCCAGTGGGACCAGAACCGGCTCGGCAAGCATATCGGCTACCTCCCACAGGACATCGAGCTGTTCTCGGGCACGGTCGCCGACAACATCGCGCGGCTCGCGAAGGTCGACGAGGCTGCGGTCGTGGCCGCAGCCAAGGCCGCCGGCGCGCACGAGGTGATCCTGCGCTTGCCGAACGGCTACGACACGCCGATCGGTGAAGGCGGCGTGGCGCTGTCGGGCGGCATGCGCCAGCGCGTCGGCCTCGCCCGTGCTCTGTATGGCGATCCGCGGCTCCTGATCCTCGACGAGCCGAATTCCAACCTCGACGAAGACGGCGAGCGGGCACTGGCCCAGGCCATGGCGGTCGCGAAGGCCGCCGGCCGGACCGTGATCGTCGTCACGCACCGGCCGCAGCTTCTGGCGCATGTTGACCGCATCATGGTGATGGCCTTCGGCAAGACGCTGGCATTCGGCCGGCGCGACGAGGTGATCGCCAAGATGCGCGGTCAGCGCGTCGTCGTCGCTCACGACCGGGCTGCGGCCAGCGCCGCAGCCTAAGCAGAAACCCGGTGCAGATCGCACCGCAGCCATTCCAGGGAGCCTGCCATGATGAAGTTCGCATCGCGCTCGACCACACTGCAGTTGGCGCTCGCGACCGCCGTCCTGATGCCGATGTCGGCGTTCGCAGAACCGCCGACGACGGCGCGGCAGATGCTGGCCCACGCCCAGACCCAGGCCCTCAATGTCCCCGGGGACATCAAGAAGACCACGTCGGAGCTGGACAAGAGCGAGAAGATTACAAGCGGACCTGTTGTGGCACCATTGGACGCCGCCTTCGCAGCCGCCCCGCTTCCGATCATCGAACCGCCGGCGCCAATCTCATCCCCGATGGCAATGTCCCAGACATTGGCTGCGGCCGCCCCGGTCGCTCCTGCAGAGACAATTCCCCCGCGCGGCCGCGCCGATGTTGGCGGGCCAGTTGCGCCGGCCGCTGACGCGGTCAAGGCTTCGAGCGCCACGGTCGCGATGCTGCCGGCAACCAGCGGAACCACCGAGACTCGCGCCTCGGCACCGGCGACGCCGCCCGTGACGGCAATCGCCTCTCCTATCGCGGCTCCCGTCGTAACCCCCGCCGCAACGCCGGCCCAGTCCTCGATGCCGGCTACGGCTGCGACAGAACCGACACGGCTGCCGGCGGCAAACGCTTCCTCGTCCGAAAACGCTGCGCAAGCCCGGCGTCAACGGTCGACGGCCAATCCCGCGATGCCGACGCGCCCTGCCCGTAAATCTGCGGCGAGATCGTCCGCCCGCAGCGACGATGTCGCGATCGGCAGCCAGATATCCCGGATCATGCGCCGGCCGGAGGTGCAATCGTTGATGTCGCAATATGGTCTGGAGTGACGCCGATCATGCCTGCACGACGAAGGTCATCGGCACATCGTGTCCGACGATGCTCGTCGTTCACGACATCACTTGGCGGGATCGAACATGCACTGCAGAGCCGGCTTCGCGATCTTGGTGAAGGTCGGGCCGATCTCGGCCTGCTTCGTCACCGGTACCCAATTGGTCTCGA
The DNA here is from genome assembly GCA_049802835.1 of Bradyrhizobium sp. GTDB lineage: Bacteria > Pseudomonadota > Alphaproteobacteria > Rhizobiales > Xanthobacteraceae > Bradyrhizobium. Next base: position 4,362 of record JBARNF010000535.1, on the reverse strand, counting down.
TCGTCGGCACACCGGTCTCGCTGATCCCGCGCAACAGCGCCTCGCGCAGATCGGCATCCTCTACCACCGCGGCCGCGTGGTCGTGCAAGCAGGAGCAGACAGCTTCGGGATGCGCCCACCGTCCGAGCATGTGCGGCGTGCATTGACGAACGAACTCGCCGCGCGGATCTGGCAGTCTGACGGTCGGCCGCGCATCTGCGGATGACGAAAGGCAACAAATGACGGCGAGCGCCGCCGCACCGAGTTGAAGAAGCATGGTGGACCGCAGGTTCGGGGTTCTCGTCATGTCATCCACAGCGGCCGGTCGGACGGTGAAAATCGGGTCGCGCCGTAGCCTGCCTCCGTTTCATAGCCATTTCACGTTTCATCCCGTCTGCGCCGCAAGCAGGAAATGGTTTCGTCGCCGGCCGCATTGTTTCGTGCGGACCGTCCCATAACACAAAACACAATCATTGCGTGTAAGTCAAAGCAAGGCGTCAACTTTGGATGAGCCCTTGGCGATGGCCGAATTCCTCCCGGTGGCCGATTGCAGTGTCGGACGCCGCGGTCGATTCGGCCGAAGGGATGGCTTCTTAAGGTTTCCATGCTGCAATGCCGGCGTCGGGGAGTTCCGTCTCCAATCTCCTCGCAGGCAACCCGGCAGCGCGCCGTGCGATGAACATATCGTTGCTCCCTCACGGCTCGCCATGGACAAGAAGCGCACGCACGCGCCCAATTCGAAGGTACAGCGCCGAAGAACCCCGCTCTCCGCGCCGATGGCGCAGCAGCGCGCTGAAAATTGTGCCCGCTCGACACAACAGGGTCTGGTTCGGCTGATCGGCTGCCACGACCCCGCCAGGCGTCACTTGCCCGGAAAGCCCGCGGACAGCCGATCGGCCCCTCGAAAATCCCTTATTGAATGAAGTCGCCGCATTTCTGGACATCGCCCTCGTCGGCCTTGCCCCACGGCATGACCGGCACGGTCGAGGTCGAGTTCTTCGGCGAGCCTTCGATCAACTTGTCCGAGTAGACCATGTAGACGAGCACGTTGCGCTTGGCGTCGCAGCCGCGCACGATCTGCATCTTCTTGAAGAACAGCGACCGCCGTTGCCGGAACATGTCATCGGCCTGCTCCAGCTTGTGCTTGAAGCGGATCGGCCCGATCTGCCGGCAGGCGAGCGAGATGTCGGAGACCTCCTCGGCAAGACCGAGCCAGCCGGCATATCCACCCTTCTGAGGTACGGTGAAATGACACGCGACACCCTCGACCTCTGGATCATCAACACCATAGGTCGCGAGCTTTGCATTCGGGCTGAGCAGCTTGAAGACCGTCGACCGACGAAAGATCAGATCCGGCTCGTCCGCGGCGTACGCTGACACCACGGGCGAAGACAGCCCGATAAGCAGCAGGAAAGCTAGGGTTTTCAGCCACAGATCATACCGGTTGGTGGCTCTGAACGACATGTCGGTCTCCGTTGTAACGCCGATGGCTCGGCATACCGCCCATGTAGGAACACAAATGCCTGCGAGGAAGGCATCTTCCGCCTCCCGCTTTCCGATGCGCGTTTAACGCGATGTGAGGCTTTTCTGCTACGTTCTGAACGAATTCGTGTAGGGCAGAAGCCCCAAGCTGGTGAACGCAGAGTCCGTCTGCGACACTAACGACCAGATGGTTCTTGAGGATTTGTCGGAATGCTCTGCGTTCGTGCAGCCGCCAGGGGGCGGTTTTATTGTGTAGCAATCGTTTCAGTCCCGCTTGTCATAGCCGCGACGTCACAGGCTGAAGCAGCGCCCTATTACTATTGGAACGACCCGCAGCCGGCCATCTCCCCTTCCGAACGCCCGGCAACACTGCCGCGCAAGCCCAAGGCACACCGCACTCAGAAGCCGGCCACCATCGAGAAGGAGGCCGCCAAGCCGCAAGGACCCGTGATGGTGGCGGTGTCCATCAACAAGCAGCAAGTCAAAATCTACGACGCCAACGGCCTGTTTGCGGAAGCGCCGGTGTCGACCGGAATGAAGGGACACTCCACGCCGATGGGCGTGTTCAGCGTCATCCAGAAGCAGAAATTCCACCGGTCGAACATCTATAGTGGCGCGCCGATGCCGTTCATGCAGCGCATCACCTGGTCAGGCGTCGCACTCCATGCCGGCGTGCTGCCGGGTTATCCGGCGTCGCATGGCTGCATCCGCATGCCGCCGAGCTTCGCGACCCGGATCTATGGCTGGACCCGGATGGGCTCGCGCATTCTGGTCACACCGGGCGAGGTCGCACCTGCCAGATTTTCGCACCCCCTCCTCGCGGCGCTGAAGCCGCCGCAGCCGAGTGCCTCAGTCCAGCCCGACGCCAACGCCCCCGCGGCGATCAAGTCAGACAAGGGCGCGGCGGTGAGCACCGCGATCACGGTCGCGACGACGGATCTGCGCACCACGATCGGCCATCGCGAAGGCGCCGGGTCGGGCAACGATGAAATGCTGTCGTTGTCCCGCGGCCAGATGCGCACCGCCGACGCCAGCAACACCATTGGCACGGCACCGACCGCCTCGGATGTTTCGCCAAGTGCCGGACCGGTTCGGGCGGACGCGGCCGAGCAACGCACCAGTGCTGCCGATCTGAAGCCCAGCGTTACTGCGACCGACGTCAAGGCAGAGGATACGACAGCGGGCACGCCGACCGCCGCCAAGCCTGCTGAGCAGGACGAGAGCAAGTCCGCGGCGGGCCAGCCTGCCGGCACAGCTCAGGCTACGACGCCGGCGCCGGGCACGTCCGCCGAAACACCAGCCAGGATCGAGGCAACGACCGACGGCAAGCCGGCCGATCCTAAGATCGCTGACCGGCCTGCCGCGCCGTCGAATACGGCCGCAGACGCCCCCGCGAAGCCGGACGATGCCAAGGATTCGAAGGATCAGTCCCGTCTTGCTGCTCCAGTGCAGCCGGTCGCGCCGAAGCCCGAGTTGAGGCGCAATAGCCAGATCGCGATCTTCATCAGCCGCAAGGACTCCAAGCTGTACGTCCGGCAGAATTTTGCGCCGGTCTTCAACGCCCAGGTCGCGATCGCGCCCGGCGAGAAGCCGCTCGGCACCCACGTGTTCACGGCAGTGGCGGACAAGGCCGATCCGACGACGATGACATGGACCGTCGTGTCGCTCGCCGCCTCGGCGCGCAGCGCCGCCGTCAACGACAGCGCAGAGCCCGCCCCCCGGCGTGGCAAGAAGGCGGCCGAGACGCGCAACGAGGCCAAGCCGGCCCCTCCGGTGAGCAGCGCGGCTGAGGCGCTCGATCGCATCTCGATCCCGGCCGATGTCATGGCCTGGCTTGGCGAGGCCTTGTCGACGGGCAGCTCGCTGATCGTCTCTGATCAGGGCATCAACCAGGGCGAGACCGGCGAGGGCACCGAGTTCATTCTTTCGCTGCGCTGACGACCGAAGCAGTCCTTCTTTCCGCCCAAGGCCAAGGGTATCCCTTGGTGGAACGCGACTTGATCCAACTCGACTCTGCGGCCGTTCAAAGGCTCTGGTCGAGTGCAGGCGCATTCGTGCTTACGGCTGGCTAAGGGAGACTCACATGATCGATCGCAGGATGGTTCTTATTGGCATCGGTGCGTCCTTGTCCGGCGCGACGCTCATGTCGCGCGCCGGTCATGCCGACAGCGCGGTGAGCAAGATGACGGCTTACCGCTTCTCCTTCCCGGCGCTGGCCGGTGAGCCGATTCGCCTCGCCGATTTCGCGGGCAAGCCGGTGCTGGTCGTGAACACGGCTTCGCAATGTGGCTATACCCCCCAATACACCGGCCTGCAGCAGCTCTGGAGCGAGTTCCACGGGCGCGGACTGTCGATCATCGCCGTGCCCTCCAACGACTTCAACCAGGAGCCGGGAATCGCGGGCGACATCGCCGAGCAGGCCAACAAGGAATACGGCGTTACCTTCCCGATGGCTGCCAAGGCGGTCGTCACCGGTTCCAATGCCCACCCGTTCTACCGCTGGGCCGCGGAGGCCAGGCCCAAGGAGACGCCGCGCTGGAACTTTCACAAGTACCTGATCGGCCGCGACGGCTACCTCGCTGACGTGTTCGCCTCGTCGGTCGAGCCGACTGACACGCGGGTCAAGACGGCCGTGGCGCGGATCCTGGCGGACGGCTGAGCCACACTCGGCAAGAATGCGGCGGAACTCGACAACTTCCCCGTGTTCTTGCCTCGTTTCCTTTTGGCGCTGATCCGGCGGCTGGTCTAATATCCCTCCCCGGATACGGAGCGACTCCCTGGCGCTCCCGGTGCAACAAACCCCGAGGAAACACGATGCGGATTGCGGCTGGATTGGTGTTCGCGAGTTCTTTGGCGGCATCGCTGTTGACGTCTGGTGCGGCGTGGTCGCAGGCCCAGCGC
>JBARNF010000534.1:0-6275 GCA_049802835.1 Bradyrhizobium sp. | reverse complement strand
ACTTCATGTCACTCTCCTGTGGTTGCCGTCCGCTGGCGTGAGGACGTCGTTGTCCGCACTCCTCCAGCGAACGGCCACAGGATGTCTCGGCGCGATCGGCGTGACCGTGCCCCTGGTCACGTTTCGGCCGCACGGCGGGCATGTCCCAGCGGTCCGGCGGAGCCCATGCGCCAGCGTACGGGGCGAACCCCGCTCTCAAGACCCGCTGTCAAGCCGTTGAAAAGTGGGGCGCTTGCCTGGGTCACGTGAAGCGGCGCGTGAGCGCGGCCTCAACCCGGAGCCGCGACCGCCTTCGGCTCATGCGCCGCCTCCGCCTTCGCGACGAAGCCTTTGGCGAGCGCGTGGTAGAGTCCCTCCTCGCAGATCAGCCGCGAGGTGCCGTAGGCGATCAGCGAGGCCATCATCAGCGGCACCACCATCGCGTGGTTGTCGGTCATCTCGGTGACGATGACGAAGGCGGTGATCGGCGCCTGCACGACACCCGCGAAATAGGCGACCATGCCGAGCAGCATGATCGGCGCCAGCGGCGTGTGCTGGAACAGCGACGCGACGTTGGCGCCGATGCCGGCCCCGACCGCGAGCGACGGCGCGAAGATGCCGCCGGGAATGCCGCTGATCGCGGCGAAGGTGGTGGAAAGGAATTTCAGCACGCCGAAATCCGGCGGCAGCGGCGTGCCGCTCTCCAGCGCCGCCTTCACCTGGGCATAGCCGGTGCCGTAGATCGTGTCGCCCGAGGCCAAGCCGCACAGCGCGACGGCGAAACCACAGGCGAGCGCGAACGGCAGCGGCTGGCGCTTGATGGCGCGGCCGACAGCGCCGGGGAGCCCGCGCGCCAACGTGATCAGGATGCGGCTGAACAGGCCCCCTGCAGCGCCGCCTGCGACGCCGCACAGGGGCACCGCGAGCCAGTCGATGCCATTGCCGAGCGCGGTTGGGGTCGTGCCGAAATAAGCATAGTTGCCCATCAGCGCCAGCGAGGTCAGGCCCGCGGCGATGACGGTGGCGATGATGAGGCTCGAGGTCCGCGTCTCGAAGGCGCGGCTCATCTCCTCGATGCCGAACACGATGCCGGCGAGCGGCGTGTTGAAGGCGGCCGCAACGCCGGCCGCGGCCCCGGCCAGGATCAGGCCGGGCTGCCGGCGCGGCGACAACCGGCCCAGCGCGAACATGATCGAGGCGCCGATCTGCACGGTCGGTCCTTCGCGCCCGACCGAGGCGCCGCAAAGCAGCCCGAGCAAGGTCAGCACGATCTTGCCGATGGCGATGCGGAGCGACACCAGCGAATTGCGCGCGCGGGGATCGGACAGGTGCCGCGCGGCGATCGCCTGGGGGATCCCGCTGCCTTGCGCGTTCGGGAAGAAGCGCTGAGTCAGATACACCGAGAGCGCGAAGCCGGCCGGCGTGACGATCAGCGAGGCGTAGCGCGATTTCGACAGCAGCCAGTTGAAGGCGAGCTGGGCCTGGTCGGCGAGCTCGGCCAGCGCCACCGCTGCGGCCCCGACCACCAGGCCACCGGCGACGAAAAGCACCCGCCGCTGCCACCGCGCCGACGTCAGCTTGAGCCAACGTTTGCGGCGGGGGGTGATCTTCAGCATGGCGCAACATCGTCCGGTCTTTACGCAGGTGCAGCACCCTCGACGAAAATGAGGCGGCGGTCCAGCGCCTTCCAGCGCTCCCCCAGCGCTTCGGCATACTCGGCCGACGCATACCATTGGCGCAGCCGCGCCATCGACGGGAACTCGACGATGATGAGCGTCCGGGCCGGCGGTCCGCCCTCGACGGTCTCAGCCTGCCCGCCCCGCACCAGATAGCGGCCGCCATACTGCGCGATCGAGCGCGCCGCACGGGTGCGGTAGCGCTCCATCGCCTCGGCGTCGCGCACCTCGACCTCGGAGATGACGTAAGCCGCCATGCCGGCCTCATGCGATGGTGTCGAGGATACCGCCCTCGACGCGCAGCGCGGCGCCATTGGTGGCGGAAGCCTGCTGCGAGGCGGCGTAGACGACCATGTTGGCGATCTCGTCGACGCTGGCAAAGCGCTGCAGCAGCGAGGCCGGCCGGTGCTGTTTAACGAATGACGATGCAGCCGCCTCCTCCGACTGGCCGTTCTGGCGGGCGAGATCCCTGACGAAGGTCGCAACGCCTTCCGACATCGTCGGCCCCGGCAACACCGCATTGACGGTGACGCCGGTGCCGCGCGTCAGCTTGGCGAGCCCGCGCGAGACCGACAGCTGCGCGGTCTTGGTCGTGCCGTAGTGGATCATCTCGGTCGGGATGTTCACCGCCGACTCCGAGGAGATGAAGACGATGCGGCCCCAGTTGCGCTTCAGCATCCCCTGCATGTAGGCGCGCGCCATGCGCACGCCCGACATCACGTTGACCTCGAAGAAGCGGCTCCAGTCCTCGTCGGGAATCTCGAAGAAGTCCTTCGGTTCGAAGATGCCGGCATTGTTGATGAGGATATCGACCTCGGGGAGTGCGGTGACGATGGCGTTGCAGCCTTCGATATTGGCGACATCGCCGGCGACGCCGCGCAGCTTCGCTCCCCGGACCGCCTGTTGGAGCCGGGCGACCGCCTCGTCCACTCGCCCCTGGCTGCGCCCGTTGACGATCACCTCGGCGCCGGAGGCGGCCAATCCCTTGGCGATGGCGAAGCCGATGCCGGCAGTGGACCCGGTGACCAGGGCAGTCTTATTCGAGAGGTCGATGTTCATGCGAAGCTCCTTCGTGATCCCTTGATCAACTTGGCGACGCGCGGGGCTGCGCCCAGCGGTCATCACTCAGGCGTGACCACTCTGATCCGCTCTCCAGACCATTGTCGCCCAGATGCTGCGTCGCACAACTATTGGAGGTGGGACGCAGAACTGCTGCCTATGCGTTTGATCTTCTGGGATATTCTCCCTTGCGGTCCGCTTTCCGTCACGAATGTTTCAAGGTCGGTGAGGTATTTACGTAGTTACGCGGGTGGAGAGGTGCGAATGCATGCAACCTTCTCCTGCGACGTCCCCTCCCGCCAGCCCCATTCAGAGACCGTAACAGGAATGCAGCACTCCACGTTTGCACAGGCGACACGCTCAAGCCGCCGATCCTCCTTCTCCCGGCGGCTGCGGCCACGCCTGGCCACTCAGATCGCAGCGCTTGGCACCGTGGGCGTGATCGTGGTCGGCGCTCTTTGTCTTGGCGGGCTGGAACATGCGGCGCAGGTCCAGCGCACGTCGGACGAGGGCATGCGGTTTCGCATAGACGTCGCTTCGCTCTCGGAAGGCTTCCTCGAGACGCAACAGCTCGCGACGCGCTTTCTGCGCACTCACGACGAAGGCCTGATCGCCAGGCACGCCGATCGCGTCGCGCAGGGGCTGCGCGTGCTCGATGCCGTCGAGTCCTATGGCGCGACCGCGGCGGACGGAGACCCCATCAGGCAAGTCGGCTCGCTGCGCCCCGGCATCAACCTCTACGCCACACGATTCCAGAATATCGTCGGCGCGCAGCGCGTGCTGGGCTTTCGCGATGGTGATGGGCTGCAGGGCAGACTGCAGAATGCCGCGCGCCAGTTCGAGACCGTGGTCACAGGGTTCAACGAGCCGAGGCTCACACTCGCCATGCTGGCCATGCGCCGGCTCGAGAAGGAGTTCCTGCTGCGCGGCGAGGAGAGGATCAGCGACCGCTTCGACGAGGCCGAGAGTGAATTGGAGGCGGCGCTTGCGCGCGCGACGCTCGCACCGGCCAGCAAATCGGAACTCCTGGCACTCGGGCGCGCCTACAAGCAGGCCTTTGCCGGCGTGGCGGTCTCGCGCCAGGAACTGGACGAGCAGGTCGAGGATCTCGAACAGATGTTCGATCGCATCCGCCCTGCCCTGGTTCAGGCCGCGGCCGCGGCTCAGCTGCGCGGCGAGGCGGCGGAACGCCGGGCCGCGGAGGTCCGGCAGCTCCTCACCTGGATCACCGGCGCGACCGCGCTCGCGCTGGCCTGTGCCGCGGTCCTGTTCGGCCGCCGCGTTGCGCGGCTGATCCAACGCATGAGCGCGGCCATGCACGAACTCGCCGCGGGTCGGTTCGACGTGGTGCTTCCTGGCCTGGAGCGAAGCGACGAGATCGGCGAGATGGCGCAAGCCGTCGAGAGATTCAAGCTCACAGCCCGAGAACGCGCCGAAGCCTTGCTCGAAACCCGCCGCGAGGAAGATCGTCGCGCCGCGGAGCGCCATCGCGCTGAACTCGCGCGGCTCGCAGAGGCTTTCGAGGCCACCGCCGGCCATGTGATCACGTCGGTGTCGTCGGCATCGCAGGAGCTCACCCATTCCGCATACGGCCTGACCGAGACGGCCCACCACACCCAAGCGCTCGCGGCCGCGGTGGCGTCCGCCTCCCAGGATGCCTCGCGCAACGTCCAACGCGTCGCCGCTGCGACCGAGCACATGATGACCTCCGCCGCCGAGATCGGTCGACAGGTCGACATCTCGGCCGGAATCGCCCGCGACGCTGTAGGTCAAGCCAGACAGACCGACGAACGGATGGCGATGCTCGCCGCCGCGGCCGATCGCATCGGCAGCGTCATCCAGCTGATCGCCACGATTGCGCAGCAGACCAACCTGCTCGCGCTCAATGCGACCATCGAAGCCGCGCGGGCCGGCGAAGCCGGCACCGGCTTTGCCGTGGTCGCTCAGGAGGTCAAGACACTCGCCAAGCAGACGGCCGACGCCACCAACGACATCCGTGACCAGATCGCCGGTATTCAGACCGCCACCCGGGAATCCGTCGGCACGATCGGCGCGATCGTCGACATCATCGGGCGCATGTCGGAGATCGCCTCGCACGTCGCCGCCGCCATTGAAGGCCAGGGCAACGCCACGCGTGACATCGCCCGCAACATCCAAGGCGCATCCGAACGCACGGCCCAGGTCGCGCACAGCATCGGCGAAGTCACGCAGGGCGCCTCAAAGACCGGCGACGCATCGTCTCAGGTCCTGAATGCCGCCCGGCTACTGACCGAAGGCAGCGACCGCTTGCGCCAAGAGCTCGATGATTTCGTCCGAACGATCCGCGCCGCGTGAGCTATTCGACGCGTCGCCAATGACCGTAGCCCGGGTGAGCGTGAGCGACATCCGGGGCCTCACCAGCTTTCGCGGGTGAACCCGGATATCGCTGCGCTCATCCGGGCTACGAAATGAAAACGGCGCCCGAAGGCGCCGCTTTGAAAAACCATGATCGGACCGGCGGTTACGCCGCTTCCGAGGTCTCCTGCACCGGACCGGAGTCCAGGCCCTTGGCATCGACGTCGCGATCGACGAACTCGATCACGGCCATCGCGGCGTTGTCGCCGTAGCGGAAGCCAGCCTTGATGATGCGGGTGTAGCCGCCCTGGCGGTCCTTGTAACGGGGCGCCAGCACGTCGAACAGCTTCTTGACCTGGTCGATGTCGCGCATCTCGGAGATGGCCTGGCGGCGCAGCGCCAGCCCGCCCTTCTTGCCGAGCGTGACCAGCTTCTCGACGATCGGCCGCAGCTCCTTGGCCTTCGGCAGCGTGGTGACGATCTGCTCGTGCTTGATCAGCGCGGCGCACATGTTGGCGAACATCGCCTTGCGATGTTCGGCGGTGCGGTTGAGCTTCCGATGAACCTTGCCGTGACGCATTGTCGTATCTTTCTCATTCAATCTGCCGCGACGGTTCGTCGGACATGTTGCTCAGGTGGGCTGCCTGCGTTCGCCCGGGCCGTCATTCCGGGGTGCGACGATGTCACGAACCCGGAAACTCGAGATTCCGGGTTCGATGCTTCGCATCGCCCCGGAATGACGAAATCTCAGTAATGATCCTCGAAGCGCTTGGCGAGCTCGTCGATGTTCTCCGGCGGCCAGCCCGGCACTTCCATGCCAAGATGCAGACCCATCTGGGCCAGCACTTCCTTGATCTCGTTCAACGACTTGCGGCCGAAGTTCGGGGTGCGCAGCATCTCTGCTTCCGACTTCTGAACGAGGTCGCCGATGTAGACGATGTTGTCGTTCTTCAGGCAGTTCGCCGAACGCACCGACAGCTCGAGCTCGTCCACCTTCTTGAGGAAGGCCGGGTTGAAGGCGAGATCCGGAATGATCTCCTGGGTGACTTCCTTGCGCGGCTCTTCGAAGTTGACGAAGACGTTGAGCTGGTCCTGCAGGATGCGGGCGGCATAGGCCACCGAGTCCTCCGGCGAGATCGCGCCGTTGGTCTCGATCGTCATGGTCAGCTTGTCGTAGTCGAGGATCTGGCCCTCGCGGGTGTTCTCGACCTTGTAGGAGACCTTGCG
>JBARNF010000533.1:0-7300 GCA_049802835.1 Bradyrhizobium sp. | reverse complement strand
ACCGCCTGGCGGCCGCCGCGATAGACGGTGAGCGCCGCGATGATGCCGAGCGCAGCGGCGAACATCAGCCAGTAGCCGGGCGAGGCCTTGTCGCCGGTCTTCCCGATCAGCCACGTCGAGGCGAACGGCGTGAACGTGCCGAACAGCGCCGCGGCGAGCGCGAAGGCCAGCGAGAAGCAGGTGGTGCGGACATGCGCCGGCACGATCTCGACCAGGCAGCCCAGCATGGTGCCGCTGTACATGCCGAAATAGAACGAGAACATCATCTCGACCGCGAGCATCTTGCCGAAGCTCGGCGCCGCCACCAGCCAGCTGAGCGCGGGATAGGCGGTCAGCAGCGCCAGCGCCGCGATCGTGACCAGCACCGGCTTGCGGCCGAACCTGTCGGACAGCGCGCCGCCGACCGGGTTCCAGATGAAGTTGGTGACCGCGACCAGCAGCGTCACCAGAAGCGCATCCGCGGTCGACAGCTTCAGCACGGTCTTGCCGAAGGTCGGGGTGTAGACGGTGACGAAGTAGAACGTCGTCGTGGTCAGGATCGCGATCATCATGCCGAGCAGCACGATGCGCCAGTTGGCGAGCGCGGAGGCAAACACCTCGCTGGCCGTGGGATGCTTCTTCATGGCAAGGAAGGCCGGCGTCTCCTCCAGCGTGCGGCGCAGGAAGAAGATCAGCGGAATGATCAGGCAGCCGACGAAGAACGGAATGCGCCAGCCCCACGCGGTCACGGTGGCGGGGTCCATGCTCTCGCTCAGGAGATAGCCGATGATCGAGGCGACGAAGATGGCGACCTGCTGGCTCGACGACTGGAACGAGGTGTAGAAGCCGCGATTGCCCGGCGTTGCGATCTCCGACAGATACACCGAGACGCCGCCGAGCTCGACGCCGGCCGAGAAGCCCTGCAGCAGGCGGCCGAGCAGCACGATGACCGGCGCCGCGATGCCGATCGTGGCGTAGGTCGGGCAGAAGGCGATGACGACGGTGCCGGCCGCCATGATCGCGAGCGTCACGATGAGGCCCTGGCGGCGGCCGATCCTGTCGATATAGGCGCCGAGCACGATGGCGCCCACCGGGCGCATCAGCGCGCCCAGCCAGAATACGCCGAACGTGTTCAGCAGCGAGGCCGCCTCGTCGGTCGATGGGAAGAACGCCTTGCCGATCGCGCTCGCATAGAAGCCGAACAGGAAGAAATCGAACTGCTCGAGGAAATTGCCGCTGGTGGCGCGCAGGATCGCGCCGATGCGCGATTTGACGTTGGCCGGCTGCTGGGTCGAGGTCGTTGACACGCGAGAAAACTCCTACCGTCGAGTGGCTCGTGCGGAAGACATTCTGCGCCGGCCGAGGGGAAAGGGTGTGGCAATCTGCCACGGGCGGCCGGGCTGGCCAATAGCCTTGCGGTCAAAAGCCTAACGCTGAACAGGATTTGGCGACGCGCCATTTTGCTGCGCTGCAGCCTTGAGCCACTGCCGAAATGCCTTCAGCTTGGGCGGATCGCTGCGCCCCTCCGGCGTCACCAGATAGAAGCCGGCGTCGGTCGGCAGCGCCATCTTGAACGGCACGACGAGCCGGCCCTTGGCGATGTCGTCCTGGACGTAGGACGTGCGCCCCACCGCGACGCCGAGGCCGTCGATCGCGGCCTGGACGGTCATGAACACCATGTCGAAGCTCAGGCTGGCCTGTTTGGAAATCTCCACGGGCAGCCCTGCCGCCGTCAGCCACAGCCGCCAGTCGTCGTCATAGCCGCTGCTCGCCTGCAGCAAGGTGTGATGCGCGAGGTCCTTTGGACAGCGCAGCGGCCGCGGTCCCTGCAACAAGGCTGGGCTGCACACCGGAAACAGCTCATCGGCCATCAGCCATTCCGCGCGGACGCCCGGCCAGTGGCCGCGGCCATAGCGGATCGCGGCGTCGACGTCGTCCTTGCGGAAATCGACCAGTCCCATCGAGGTCGTGATGCGCACGTCGATGCCGGGATGGGCTTCCTGGAACGCGGTCAGCCGCGGCAGCAGCCACTTGGCGGCCAGCGAGGCGATGGTGGAGACCGTCAGCACCTTGCCATTGTCCTTGCGGACCAGCCGCTCGGTCGCCAGCCGGAGATCGTCGAATGCCGCCCGCACCAGCGGAAGATAGTCGCGGGCCTGCGGCGTCAGCGCCAGGCTGCGATTCTGCCGCACGAACAGGCGGATGCCGAGCTCGTCCTCCAGCCGCTTGATCTGATGGCTGATCGCGGTCTGCGTCACATTCAGCTCGGACGCGGCCTGGGTGAAGCTCAGATGCCGCGCGGCCGCCTCGAACGCCCGCAATCCGTTCAGCGAGGGCAGCCGTGCGGCCATCGAAGGTCTCCCCAGTCCATGACGTTATTTCATCCGAAACGGTATTAAATGTCGTTTGTGGATGAACGAGTTCCTATCAATACTGCAGCCTCAACGTAATTTCAGGAGGCTTCGATGTCTACGTGCGTCTCCTCATCGATGACGAATCATCATGGTCATGGCTTCTGGTCGGGCGTTGCCGAGCTGATCGCTACGTGGCGCTTCCGCTACCGGACGCGATACGAGCTCGCGCTCTGGTCGGAGCGCGACCTGCACGATCTCGGCCTGTCCCGCAGCGATATCGCGGCCGAAATCGACAAGCCGTTCTGGCGGGCTTGATTGAGCCGCCGCGCCGGCGCCGCTCCGCCGAGGAGGGCGCCGGCGCCACATTCCCCTCCGGAGCTGGCCATGCCGACACCGATCCGCGCCGACCTCGCCCAGACCGCAGACGTGATCCGTACGCGGCGCGGCGACGCGGTCACTCTGCGCTTCGTGACGCCCGCCGATGCCGAGGCGCTGCAGGCCTATGTGCGCGGGCTGAGCCCGCGCTCGCGTCACAGGCGTTTCCTCGGCGCGCTCAACGAGCTGCCGCCATCGGTGCTGGAGGATTTCGTCGCGCTCGGCCGCAACGATCGCTTCAGCCTGTTCGCAACGATGCACCATGACGGCGTCGAGACGATCGTGGCCGAAGCGCGCTATGCGCTCGCGCGCGAAACCGGACGCGTCGAGTTCGGGCTCTCGGTGCAGGACCGCTGGCAGGGCCACGGCATCGGCCCCGCGCTGATAGCGCATCTGGAAGGCCGCGCGCTCGCGCTCGGCGGTGTCGCGTTGTTCGGCGATGCGCTGCGCACCAACGACGTCATGATCGCGTTGGCGCGCAAGGCAGGCTTCACGCTGCAGCCGCACGCCAATGACTGGACCTTGGTGCGGTTCGAGAAGGTGCTGATCACACCCGCGGCAGAGTTGCCGGGCATCTCGCGTCACATGACGATCGTCATCTGACACGAGATGCGTAGGGTGGGCAAAGCGGCCGCCGTAAGGCGGGCGCGTGCCCACCATTGCCGCCGCGCATTCGTCACATGACGGTGGGCACGGCGCGGCAGGCAGCACGGGACGCGGAGGCAGCGGTGGAACGCGCCTTTGCCCACCCTACGAGTCTCGAGACGAGTTTCTCGCCGCTCAGAACGTCTCGACCCATGGCCGCAGCTCGACTTCCCAGCTCCAGGCGCTGCGCGGCTGCTGCAGCACGCTCCAATAGCTGGCGGCGATGGCGTCGGGATCGAGCATCGAATCCGGACGCTCCGCCGGCTCCTGGCGTGCCGCGCTCTTGATAGCGCCATCGATCACGAAATGCGCGACGTGAATACCCTGCGGCGACAGCTCGCGCGCCATGCTTTGGGCGAGGCCGCGCAGCGCGAACTTGCCCATCGCGAACGGCGCCGACTGCGCATAACCCTTGACGCTGGCGGAGGCGCCGGTGAACAGGATGGCGCCGTGCCGGTTCGGCAGCATGCGCTGCGCCGCCTGCTGCGCCACCAGGAAACCACCGAACGCGCTGACGGCAATGGACTCCTGCACCTCGGCCGGGACGAGATCGACCAGCGGCCCTCGCGCCCGCGCGCTGGCATTGTAGACGACGAGATCAGGCGTGCCGATCTCGCGCTCGACGAGGCCGAACAGCCGCTCGACCTCTTCCGGATTGGTGGCGTCGCATGGATAGGCGCGCGCGCCGGTCCCGTTGCAGAGCGCGCCGAGCTTCTCGACCTTGCGCGCGGCCAGCGCCACCCGGATCTTCTCGCGGGCGAACAGCCGTGCCAGCGAGGCGGAGACGCCCTCGCCGGCGCCGACGATCAGGGCGATCTTGTAGGCAGGGATGTCCATGGGCTTGTCCTTGCAAAGCGTCCGCAGGGCTCAAGCTAATGCAGTCGAGATCAACTTCCTATGGTGCATCCCGGATTTTTGACGACGCCTCGGGTCGCGGCTGCAGCCCGTCAAGGCAGCCGATCTGATCCAGCACCAGATCGAGCCGGCTCCGGTCATGCAGGAAGGCGTATTTGCCGCGCAGCAGTGCCAGCGACCTCGCGTGATATTTCTGGGGCTCCTGGGTCCAGACGGCATCGCCCAGCTCGACGCTGAACGTATCCCGATGCTCGGCCAGCGCCTTCTCGTTGGCGAGCGTCCAGGGCATGAACAGCGCCCCGACCTGACGGCTCAGGATCGGCATCATGGTCAGCGACAGTTCGGACCACAGCTCGAACTCGGCTTCCGCACGCGGCCATAGCATGCGCTGGATCCAGGCCAGAACGTGCGGCGCGCTGCCCTCGATCAGGGCGCCCGCGGTGGGGTCGGTCCAGAGTTCGTAGAGCTGGCCCCACAGGCCGAAATCGCCATAGGCCGGCCGTCCGCCGAACAGGTAGGGCCGGGTGGCGAGATGCCGCTCCAGCAGGCCGAGCATCTCGATGAAGCCCTCCTCGATCTGCGGCGCGTTGGTCTCGTTCGATCCGACGTACCAGAGCCGCTCGACCATGCGGGCGCGGACCTTCTCAGCAATCGCGCCAAGCTCGGTCTCGCTTGCCTTCGGTGCACGGATGCGCGCGATCCGCCCCGCCGACGCACGCTGATCGAGATCGCGAGCCCAGCGGTAGTGGAACATCCACTTGTTGCCCCACTCGTCGCCGAACTCCTCGACCAGAGCCGAGATGAAGCTCGTCAGCACGTCGCCCGGATGGATCGACGGCTGCGGATGTTCGTGCTCCAGGGCGTCGATGATCGGCGTCGAGTCCTGCAATGGCGTGTCGTCGGGAGCCACCACCAGCGGGATGATGGGCAGGTTCGCGTGGCGGGCATACTCAGCCTCGCTTTCCGCATTGCGCAATATCCAGTGATGCGGAAGGCCCTTGTAGCGCAGATACGAACGCACCTTCACCGAATAGGGCGACATCTCCGCCCCGAAGATGCGATAAACCCCCGTCGGCTGATTGGCCATGGATCTGCTCCCTCGCGTGCTCGGGCGTGGTGCGTGGTGTATCCGATCAGGTGCAACCTGTCGAAGAGTCCCTGAAGAGACTGACAGGCGGAAACGAACGAGGGCTTAAAGACAATGGATCCGCTGCTGAAGCGCGACGACGTGATGACGGGCGGCGCCCGGCCGGCGCTGCTGGCGCCCGATACCACCGGACTGAATTTCTATCGCGCCGATCCGGCGCTGACGGACCTCCTGCGCATCCATCTGCCGGACCCGTTGTTCCGCCATATCGCGCCGCATCTCGACCGGCTCGGCGAGCTTGCCGGCTCCTATCTCGACGAATGCGCGCGGCTCGCCGATCGCCACGGGCCGGTGCTGCATCAGCGCGATCGCTTCGGCCGCGACGTGCAATGGATCGAATATCATCCGGCCTATCGCGAGCTGGAACGCGCCGCCTTCGGCGAGTTCGGCATCCATGCGATGTCGATCCGCAAGGATATCCTCGGCTGGCCTGACAAATATCCCGTCACAGCCAAGCACGCCTTCACCTTCCTGTTCAACCAGGCGGAGTTCGGACTGGGCTGTCCGATCAACGTCACCGACGGCTGCGCCAAGCTGCTGGCGCGCTTCGGCAGCGAAGCACTCAAGGACAAATATCTCGACGGCCTGACCCAGACCGACATGACAAAGCTGACCCAGGGCGGTCAGTTCATGACCGAGAAGGAAGGCGGCTCCGACGTCGGCACCTTGACGACGGTAGCGGTTCAGGACGGCGACCACTGGCGCCTGCATGGCGAGAAGTGGTTCTGCTCCAACGCCGACGCTCGGATCGTGATGCTGCTGGCGCGGCCGCAAGGTGCTGAAGCCGGCACCCGTGGCGTCGGCCTGTTCCTGATGCCGCGCTTCCTTGATGACGGCAGCCAGAACCACTACCGGATCGTCAGGCTGAAGGACAAGCTCGGCACCCGCTCGATGGCTTCGGGCGAGATCAAGCTGGAGGGCGCGATCGCCTATGCGGTCGGCCGCCTCGACCGCGGCTTCGTGCAGATGGCCGAGATGGTGAACTCCTCGCGTCTTTCCAACGGCGTCAAGTCGACTGCGCTGATGCGGCGCGCCTGGCACGATGCGATCACGGTCGCACGCAACCGCGTGGTGTTCGGACAGCGCATCGTCGACCTGCCGCTCGGCCGCCGGCAACTGATGAAGATCCTGCTCGCCACCGAGCAGGCGTTGTCGATGAGCTTCCTCACGGCAGATGCGCTCGACCGCGCGGAAGGCGGCAGCCAGGACGCTGCAGCGCTGTTGCGCATCCTGACGCCGACATTGAAATTCCGCGCCACGCGCGACGCCCGCAAGGTCTGCGGCGATGCGTTGGAGATGCGCGGCGGCATCGGCTATGTCGAGGAGTTTGCCACCGCCAGGCTGCTGCGCGACGCCCATCTCGGCTCGATCTGGGAAGGCACCGGCAACATCGTCGCGCTCGATGCGCTGAAGCGCGCGGTCGGACGCCATGGCGCGGAGTCCGCATTGTCAGCCGATCTGCATGCGCGGCTCGATGACAGCGCCGCGGTGCCGCAGGCGTGGCGCGATCAGCTGCATCGCCTTGTCGATCGCGCCGTGGGCTTAGCGCGCGAGGTCGCCGGACATGCCGACAACGAAGCCGAGGCGCGCCGCGCCACCAGCCTGCTGTACCATGTTGCGAGCGCCGTCTCACTGACCTGGGAAAGCGCGCGCATCGACGCGATGCGCGGCGACGCGCGGCGGCTGCTGCTCGCCAAGCTCGTGGTCGCACATCGGTTGACGCCGTCCGATCCGGTCCGGCTTGCGGAAAATAAGGCGGATGACGCGATAGCATCTCTGCTGCTCGGCGGGAATGTCGCGAGCATGGAGGAGGTTGGCGAACTGATTTCAGCGGCGTAGGCTCGTGGTGAGAGTATCGACGGCGATATCATTTCAAAGCTGCCAACTCACATGGGCGAGGGTGTTGGGCAAACAGATTGCGGCTAGCGCGGTGCTTACCTCGCCC
>JBARNF010000532.1:0-7802 GCA_049802835.1 Bradyrhizobium sp. | reverse complement strand
GGCAAGACGTGTCGCTGCGCGCCTCGCTGCTGCCCGAGGACATGCAGGGCGTGTTCATGATGATCGCCCGTGCCGCCAAGGACGGCCGCCCCTGCCCGAGCGACGCCGCGATCGCCCGCGCCTACGGCTCGCATTCGCTGCGCCGGGCGCAGCGGCTGCTGGCCTATATCGAGGACCAGGGCCTCATCGTGTGCCAGCTCGACGGCGCCGGCCGCCGCATCGTCACCTTGGTCGAGCTCGCCTGGGCCACCGCGCCCGGCGATCCCAACGCCGACGATGCAACGACCGAAGGTCTCATCGCTTCGTCTTGAGGATGCGCCCGGATCGCTCCGGGCGCATCCCGCTGTTGTTGTCCGCGATCAGGTCGCGGCGATCTTGCCCATCGCCGGGTCGCTGATGCTGGGCCGGCCGCTCTCGACATGTCCCGCGAGCTGCCAGTTGAAGCCGGCATCGGTATCCGTGGTCACGGCCAGGTCGTACCAGCCATGGGTCTGCTGCAGACGAATCTGCGTCTCCAGCCGCTGGCCGCGCTGCAGGCGATGGCGTTCGCTGCGTCCCGAGTAGCTGTCGGCGAGAGTCACCACGCAGCTCGGTCCCTTGTTGGTCAGTGCGATGGCGAGGCTGCGCGCATCGTCGCCGTCCTCGTCGTTGCAGAGATGGACCGTATCGACGTCGACCAGTGCGGCGGTGGTGGCGACACCGCCCTTGAAGTGGCGGAAGAAGCCGTTCGGGCCATGGACCGACAGATCATACTGGCCGGCGCTGGCCGCGAGATCCCACACGCCGTGCAGCGCCTTGCCGGCCTCGACCGTGTAGCTCCACGGACCGGTCGCGGTGTTGCCGGAGCGGACGTGGAAGCAGACGCCCGCCTGCCCTGGATTGGCGAAGCGGATCGAAAACTTCTTCTGCGCGGCATCGGCGTCGCCATCGACCCGGAGATCGTAGGGCAGCGCGCGCGCCGGGCGAATGCCGGGCTCCTGCTGCGGCAACGCCTGCTTGGCCGGCGGCACCGGGTGATAGTCGTCGAAGCGCGTGCCCGAGGTGATATCCGCCGCCGGCGGCTTGTAGCCGGCCGTGCTCGGCAGCGGCGCGAGACCCTCGTTCGGCGAGGTGAAGTTGAACGCCGAGGTGAGATCGCCGCACACCGCGCGCCGCCACGCCGGGATGTTGGTCTCGAACAGATCGGGCGCCTTGTGGTGGAAGCGGCGCTCGATGAAGCGGATCACCGAGGTGTGGTCGAACACCTCCGAGCACACGAAGCCGCCGCGCGACCACGGCGACACCACCAGCATCGGCACGCGCACGCCGAGACCATAGGGACCCGCGACGTGACTGCCGTCACCGGCGAACAGATCGGTGCTGACGTCGACGGTCGACTGGCCATACGCTTGCGACATCGCCGGATACGGCCCGACGACATGGTCGAAGAAGCCGCCACCTTCATCGTAGTTGATAATCAGCGCGGTCTTGCTCCACAGCTCCGGATTCGACGTCAGGATGTCGAGCACCTTGGAGATGTACCAGGCGCCCGGACCGGGCAGCCAGTTCGGATGCTCGCTGAAGGCCTCGGGAGCTGCGATCCACGACACCTGCGGCAAGGTGCCGTTGCGCACATCGCTGCGCAGCCCGTCGAACAGGTTCTCGAACGTGCCGCCATTGGCGATGTTGCTGCCGCGCAGCGCCTTCTCATACAGCGGGCTGCCTGGCTGCGAGTTCTGGTACTGGTGAAAATACAACAGCGAGTTGTCGCCGTAATTGCCGATCCACGGATTTTCCGTCCAGCCCCAGAAGCCTGCCGCCGTCAATCCGACGCCGATGTCCTGATAGACCTTCCAGGAGATGCCGGCCTTCTCCAGCCGCTCCGGGAACGTCGTCCAGTCGTAGCCCGCCTCGGCATTGGTGATGACCGGGCCGCCATTCTTGCCGTCATTGCCGTCCCAGCCGGTCCACAGATAATAGCGGTTCGGATCGGTCGGCCCCATCACCGAGCAGAAATACGAATCGCACACTGTGAACGCGTCCGCCAGCGCGTAGTGCCAGGGCAGATCCTGCCGGTTCATGCAGGTCATCGTCGTGGTGCCCTTGTTGGCGATCCACTTGTCGTAATTGCCGTTGTTCCAGGACTTCTGGCCGTCGTTCCAGCCATGGGCCACGTCCTCGACGTAGACCGAGCCAGCATTGTCGACGCGGAACGGCATCACCGAGCCGGCACCGTTCGGCTGCTGCCAGACCGGATTGCCGTTCGGCAGCTTCACGGCGCGCGGATCGTTGAAGCCGCGGACGCCGCGCATCGCGCCGAAATAATGATCGAAGGCGCGGTTCTCCTGCATCAGCACCACGACGTGCTTGACGTCCTCGATGCTGCCGTGACGGTTGAACGCCGGAATGGCGTGCGCACGCTCGATGCTCTGGCCGAGCGCTGCGGTCGCGGCTGACGCTCCGAGCAGCCGCAGGAACTCGCGCCGGTTGTGCGCGATGGTGTTCGACATCTCGTTCAATCCCCAAGTGATGACGGTGTCGAGCGACTTAGGTCGGCGCGTTAACAGCCGCATGACCGGGCGGTAAAGGATGTGTGGCAGGGTTTTGACGGCGGAGGCGGAAGAGGCGCGCGTGACGGCCCCGCCGCACAGCCCCGGCCATTGGCATTGCCCTTGCGCCTGGGCCGAAAAGCTGAATGATCCGACTGGTTTGAGGCGACGAGAGGCCGGCGACGGCCGACCAGCCGCGTTGCGCTGTTGAGGATGGTTTGCGAATGCCGACGTTGACGGTGCAAGCGGCGGGCCTGCAGGGGGCGCCCGGATGGATATGGCTGCACGTCGTGTCCAACGGCCTCATTGCTGGCGCGTTCTTCACGATCTCCACCGTCATCGCCCTGTACCTGTGGCGGCGCTGGCAGGAGGTCATGTTCCGCGGCGCCCTGGCCGCGCTCGGGGTCTTCGTGGCGCTGTTCGGCATCACCCGTCTGCTCGCGATCCTCGATCTGTGGCTGTCGGATACCAGGATCGAGAGCCTCCTCTATGCCCTGCTCGCCTTGATCTCGGTCGTGGTCATCGCAGCCATGATCAGGATGTTGCGCCAGATCCTGGTGCTGCCGACCCGCATCGTGCTGCAGAAGGCCTATGCGCAGCTCGAGGAGGAGATCCGGCAGCGCCGCGCCGCCGAGGCCATGGTCCAGCGGTTCCAGGAGATCGAGGCCAACGAGGCCCAGGTCCGTCAGGCGCAGAAGATGGAGGCGATCGGCCAGCTCACCGGCGGCGTCGCGCACGACTTCAACAACATCCTGACCGTCATCACCGGAACGATCGAGATCCTCGCCGACGCGGTCAAGGACAAGCCGCAGCTTGCCGGCATCGCCAGCATGATCAGCGCCGCCGCCGACCGCGGCGCCGACCTGACCCGGCATCTGCTCGCCTTCTCGCGCCGGCAGCCGCTGCAGCCGCGCGCAACCGACATCAACGCGCTGATGGTCGATACCGCCCGCCTGCTGCGCCCGACGCTGGGCGAGCAGATCGAGATCGAATCGATGCTGGCTTATGACAGCGCACCAGCGCTGATCGATCCGAGCCAGCTCTCGACCGCGATCCTCAACCTCGCGCTCAATGCGCGCGACGCGATGCCCGAGGGCGGCAAGCTGACCCTGGAGACCAAGAACGTCACGCTCGACGACGACTATGCGCGGCTGAACCGCGACGCCAAGCCGGGGAGCTACGTCATGATCGCGGTCAGCGACACCGGCCAGGGCATTCCCGCCCCGCTGCTCGACAAGGTGTTCGAGCCGTTCTTCACCACCAAGGACGTCGGCAAGGGATCGGGCCTCGGGCTGAGCATGGTCTATGGCTTCGTCAAGCAGTCGAACGGCCACGTCAAGATCTACAGCGAGGAAGGCCACGGCACCACGGTGAAGCTCTATCTGCCACGGGCCGCGGGCGCACCCGAGCTGCCTGCCGCCGACACCAGCCGGCCGGCTGTCGCGCGCGGCGACGAGACCATCCTGATCGTCGAGGACGACGCGCTGGTACGCGACTACGTCGTCGCGCAGGTCCGCCGGCTCGGCTATCGCACGCTCGCCGCCAGCAACGCCGCCGAGGGCCTCGCCCTCATCGACAATCCCGAGCGCATCGATCTGCTGTTCACCGACGTGATCATCCCGGGCGGCATGAACGGGCGCCAGCTCGCGATCGAGGCCGAGAAGCGGCGCCCCGGGTTGAAGGTGCTGTATACCTCCGGCTATACCGAGAACGCGATCGTGCATCATGGTCGTCTCGACGCCGACGTGCTGCTGCTGGCGAAGCCATATGTCAGCGCGGATCTCGCGCGCATGATCAGGACGGCGCTGGAGGCGTGAGGCCTTCGCAGCGCCCACCTCACACTCGGTGTCGTCCCGGGCAAGTCCGACAGCGCGTAAGCGTTGGCGGACGCCGACCCGGGACCCATACGCCGCGGCGGACGTGGCTGGGCGGGATCGATCGGCCATCGTGCCCCGCACATCTCCCTGGGGTTATGGATCCCGGATCTGCGCGCGCGTGGCCCGCGCGCTTGTCCGGGACGACATTTGAGAATGTGGTTGGCGCGTTGACTATAGAGACACGACCTCACCTTCCCGCGGCACGTCATGCCCGGGTGATGCATTCGTCATGTCCCTCCTGATAACGAGAGGGCGCGAGGAAGGCCGGGCCTCGGCTGAGGCCCGTGGCCCCCGTGCGAAAGAAATGCACGGGGCAGGAACCACAGGTACAGCCGGACAGACCCGGCCCTCCCCGCGCGATGGTTTTAACGGTGTCCTTCGTGATCTCCCTGGGGATCGGCGTTCTTGCCCCCATCGCCCGCGCGTGCCGTCAAGCAACGCCTGCGAACTTGACCTCAGCATCGAGAGGCCAGGACCACACGACTTCTCCGTCCGTACCGACTGTGCTCGTCTGGCACAGCCGTCACGTCCACCGCAGCCCACCTCCACGTTTCGTGACGACGCGCACGTCCCTCTACACGAGGCGGGTTGCACAGAGATAAGCATATTTTCCGAAAAAACGAAAGACAAATTTTATTGCGCGCTCGGCGTCGGACGCCTGGAAGCCGCGTAGAGACGACCGCGACGGCTTCACCCGGCGAGGCGCTGCGGCTGCTCGGCGTCATCCGGCCTGTATTCGAGGATATCGCCCGGCTGGCATCGCAAGACCTCGCAGATCCTCTCCAGCGTGTCGAACCGCACGCCGCGCACCTTGCCGGACTTCAGGAGGGAGACGTTCTGCTCGGTGATGCCGATGCGCTCGGCCAGTTCCTTGGAGCGCATCTTGCGCTTGGCCAGCATGACGTCGAGATTGACGATGATCGGCATGTTCAAACGATCTGGGCGTGGTCGTCGGCCAACTCGGCTGCTGCTTTGAAGATCAGCGCGAGCGCCGTGACGAAGAGTGAGAAGAGGATGCGTAGCAGATCGCCGGGCACGACCGTCTGAAAGGTCAACAGTGTGCTGATCGGCAACTGGACATGGCTGGTCAGCACCAGCAGACCGAGCTTGCGCATGGTCACTCCGGCAGCGACCGCGACCAGACCGCCGACACCAACGCGGCGCATCCAGATCGCCGCGTCGGCCGTAAAGATCCGTCCTTGCAGATAGCTCCCGAACAGACGCCAAGTGCAATAGGCAACCACGAGGTTTGGAATCGTGACAACCAAGGTGAGGGCCAGAAACCATTCGACCTGCGTCTGCGAAAGCCCGCTCATGTCGGTCTTCAGAGCGTAGCCAAGCACCCCGGCGAGGCGACCGGGATCGATCGGAAGCCATTGCCATAAGAAGGAAACGGGGACCCACAAGCTCCAGAACGCCGCAGCCAGCTGGATCGAGCGGCACAGCCATTTGATCCGGCTGCGCAGCGCGGTCTGCGCGGCAGGACCAGCGTCGAAGGCGGCGTCCGCCAATATCGCGCTCATCGTGTGCTCCCGGTCACAGGCCCCGGAGGAAGAGCCGTGGCCACCTCGGATCACTTTACATTTTTATCGTAAAACGATAATTCGATCACGTCAACCAACGTGTTGTAGCTTGCACGCCTCGCGCGAGAAACGCCAGCGGCGTGTCAGCGCGATATGTGCTCCCCGCGGCCGTACCGGTGTTTGCGTGAATCCATGTCGAAGCGTCCGATCGCGAGGCCTGGCCGAGTTGATTGCCCTTCCCTCCGCGTTGGAACTGCGCGCGAGCGTCGCATGCGAGCGTTCGCGATGAGACCTTCCGTGCTCGCTTTGGCTCTCGTGCTGGCCGCCGCTGGTGGCAACTTGACGCCGCGTCCTGCCGCCGCGCAGAGCTTCACCTACAATCCCCGTCCGCCGAAGCCGCCGCCGCCGCGCGTCGCCAACGACAACCAGATGCTGGTGCAGGCTACCGAGGTCGACTACGACACCAACAACTCGCGCGTGTCGGCCGTCGGCAACGTGCAGCTGTTCTACAACGGCACCTCGGTCGAAGCCGAGCGGGTGATCTACGACCAGAAGACCAAGCGCCTGCATGCGGAAGGCAACATCCGCATGACCGACGCCGACGGCAAGATCACCTACGCCAACAGCCTCGATCTGTCGGACGACTATCGCGACGGCTTCGTCGATTCGCTGCGCGTCGAGACCGAGGACCAGACGCGGATGGCGGCGACCCGCGCCGACCGCTCGAAGGGCAATACCACCGTCTTCGAGAACGGCGTGTACACCGCGTGCGCGCCCTGCAAGGACGATCCGAAGAAGCCGCCGCTGTGGCAGGTCAAGGGTGCGCGCATCATCCACGACCAGAACGAGAAGATGCTGTATTTCGAGAACGCCCAGCTCGAATTCTTCGGCGTTCCCTTGGCGTACATCCCCTATTTCTCGACGCCCGATCCGACCGTGAAGCGCAAGAGCGGGTTTCTTATGCCCGGATATACGTCTTCGACCGCTTTCGGATTCGGCGTCGACATCCCGTATTACTGGGCGATCGCGCCGGATTACGACGCGACCTTCACGCCGCGCATCACCTCCGAGCAGGGCGTGCTGCTGCAGGCCGAATTCCGCCAGCGCCTGAGCAATGGCGCCTATCAGGTGCGCCTCTACGGCATCGACCAGATGAACCGCGACGCCTTCGCCGGTCAGCCCGGCGATCGCCAGTTCCGCGGCGGCATCGACACCAAGGGCCAGTTCGCGATCAACGATAAATGGGCGTTCGGCTGGGACGGCATCCTGCTGTCCGACTACATGTTCCTGTCGGATTATCGGCTGGCGCAGTACCGCGATCCGTTCAACTCGTTCATGAGCCTGCCGACCGAGGCGATCTCGCAGCTCTATCTGACCGGCGTCGGCAGCCGCAGCTTCTTCGACGTTCGCGCAATCCACTATCTGAGCTTCTCCGGCAACCAGCAGACGGTTCCGGTGGTCTATCCGGTGCTGGACTACTCCAACGTGCTGAACTACCCGGTGTTCGGCGGCGAGTTCAGCACCAAGACCAATTTCGTCAACCTGAGCCGCGAACAGGCGGTGTTCGACCCGATCACGGCCCAGGCCAACACCGGCGGCCTGTGCACGACAACGTCGGCCGACCCGCGGGCGCGCTTGCCGACGCAATGTCTGTTGCGCGCCGCGCCCGGCACCTATACGCGCCTCACCGCGCAGGCGGAGTGGCGGCGGTCCTTTACTGATCCTTTGGGTCAGATCTGGACGCCGTTCGCGATCCTGCGCGCGGACGCGATCAACGCCAACGT
The DNA here is from genome assembly GCA_049802835.1 of Bradyrhizobium sp. Lineage (GTDB taxonomy): Bacteria > Pseudomonadota > Alphaproteobacteria > Rhizobiales > Xanthobacteraceae > Bradyrhizobium. The sequence continues at coordinate 90 of JBARNF010000532.1, read as the reverse complement.
TTCGAACCAGCCCGGCGTGGCGAACTTCCTGCCAACGGGTGACACCCAGGCGCTGCGGCTGATGCCGACGGTCGGCCTGGAATATCGCTA
>JBARNF010000531.1:0-5662 GCA_049802835.1 Bradyrhizobium sp. | reverse complement strand
GGTCCAGTCGGGAATCCAGGACTGGAACAGCGCCTGCCAGCGGTCGGCGTCCTGCGGTTCGGCTTCGAGTGCCACCGACCATGCGATGAAGGTGCCATTGCCCTGCACGATTTCGCGCAGGCTCATCGTGCCTTCATAGCGCACCGGCGACACCGGCAGGGATGTAAGCTCGTCCGGAAAAGACAGCGGTTCGATGCCGGCATAGGTCAGCGAATGCGCAGCATCGGAATGGGCCACGAGGCGTTGGCGGATCCAAAGGCCGAGATAGCAGAAGCGCCTGACCGCACCGACGTCGTCGCCGCGCCTGTCGTCTTCGATCACGCTTTCGCTGACGCCCTCGATATAGGCCGGATAATTGTTGAAGTCGCGGATCAGCGACCAGACTGTGGTCAGCGGATGATCGAGCACGGCGCTGTAATAGGCTGCGGTCATGGTCTTTTCCGTCCGTTGAGGAAGTTCGACCATGGCGTTCAGGGAGCACGAAACCCACCCGGTTTCCGACCAGCCGGCAACGGTAGGGACCGTAGCCGCGATACCCTCGCCTCGCCCGCGCAGCCGTTGTAAACCAAACCATGAGCCCGCCGAAGAACGCCGCCCTGGATATCGCCACCTTAGCCCATGACCTGCGCGCCGGCCGCCGCGCCGCGCTGGCGCGTGCGATCACGCTGGTCGAGAGCCGCCGCGCCGATCATCAGGCGGCGGCGCGCGAGCTGGTGCAGGCGCTGCTGCCACAGACCGGGAAAGCAATCCGAGTCGGCATCACCGGCTCGCCCGGAGTCGGCAAGTCGACCACGATCGATGCGCTCGGCATGTCCCTAATCGAACAGGGCCACAAGGTTGCGGTGCTCGCCGTGGACCCCTCCTCCGCACGCACCGGCGGTTCGATCCTGGGTGACAAGACGCGGATGGCACGACTGTCGCATCACGAGCACGCCTTCATCCGCCCTTCGCCATCGTCGGGCACGCTCGGCGGCGTCGCCGCCAAGACCCGCGAGGCGATGCTGCTGTGTGAGGCCGCGGGCTTCGACGTGGTCCTGGTCGAGACCGTCGGCATCGGCCAGTCCGAGACCGCGGTCTGCGACATGACCGATTTCTTCCTCGCTTTGATGCTGCCGGGCGGCGGCGACGAGTTGCAGGGCATCAAGAAGGGCCTAGTCGAGCTCGCCGACATGATCGCGATCAACAAGGCCGACGGCGACAACGTCAAGCGCGCCAACATCACCGCGGCCGACTATCGCGGCGCGCTGCATCTGCTGAGCCCCCGCTCCGAGCACTGGCATCCGCCGGTCGTGACCTATTCCGCAATGGCGGGCAACGGCATTGCCGAGCTCTGGCAGAAGGTCCTCGACCACCGCAAGGCAATGATCGCCTCCGGCGAGTTCGCCGCGCGCCGCCGCGACCAGCAGGTGAAGTGGATGTGGACCATGCTGGAGCAGCGGCTGATGGCGCAGCTGCGCAGCGATCCGTCGATTCGCGCGAAGGTGAAGAAGCTCGAGACCGACGTCGCGGAGGGACGCGTGGCGCCGGCGCTGGCCGCCGAGCGCCTCGCGGAAATGTTGGCATGAGCGGGCCGCTTCGCATCCTGCTGACCGGTTTCGGGCCGTTTCCCGGCGCGCCGTTCAATCCGACCATGCCCCTGGTGAAACGGCTGTCGGAGCTGCGGCGCCCGGCGCTGGATAACGTCGATATCAGCAGCCACATCTTTCACGTGACCTACAACACCGTCGATCGCGAGCTTCCCGAATTGATCGCCGAACGACGCCCGCACGCCGTTCTGATGTTCGGCCTCGCGGGACGAACGTCGTATCTTCGCGTCGAAACGCGCGCCCGCAATGCCGTCACGACCACCTTCCCCGACGCCGACCGCAACGTCGCGCGCAAGGGCACCATCGTTGCAGGCGCGGCTGCGATACCATTCGGGCCGCATACGGAGCGGCTGCTGCGCGCTGCGCTCGCGACGGGGATCGACGCACGGCCATCACGCGACGCCGGCAGTTATCTCTGCAACTATCTGAGCTGGCGGGCGATCGAGGCGACCAGGGCCGCCGAGGGGCCGCGGCTCGCTTCGTTCATTCATATTCCCCCGCTGCCGAGGGCCGGCACGGCGTTGCCGCACGGCAGCTCGCGCATCACGCTGGAGGCGCTCGTCGACGCTGGCGAATCCATGCTGATGGAGCTGGTGAAGCTGACCCGCCGGGCTTGCCATCGGATGCCGTGATCCGATCGAGTCGTTATCGGTCTGCCCGCCGCCCGCGCAGACTGACATGAAGAGAGCGGAGGCAGAACGATGAAACTGGACATCGATACCGCGCCGATTATGGCGGGTTCGCGTTACCCCGACGGCTTCAATGATCAATGCCGAGACATGTTTCGACGCCGGCTGGCGAAAGCCGCGGGCCTGACGCAGGTCGGCATCAATCTGTTGGAGCTGCCACCGGGCGCCTGGTCGAGCCAGCGGCATTGGCACACCCAGGCGGAAGAATTCGTCTATGTCGTCGACGGGGAGGTCGTGCTGGTGACCGAAGGGCGTGAGGACGTCCTGCGGCGCGGCGATTGCGCTGCGTTTCTGCCCACTGATGCCAACGGTCATCACCTGCAGAACCGATCCCAGACCATCGCGCGTGTCTTGGAAATCGGTTCGCCTGTGACCCGCGACGATGAATGCCATTATCCGGACATCGATCTACACGCCACGGCGTCCGGCCATTTCCACAAGGACGGGACGCCGTACTGATCAGGGCTCGACGTCAGACGCTCCAGCGGCGCCGACCGCCAAATCCTCCGCCGATCAGGCGCAGGATGAGCAGCAGAACCACGGCACCGATGAAGGCGTTGATGATCGCGGCGACAACTCCGACACCGAGATGAATGCCGAGCTGCGGCAGCAGCCAATTGCCGATGAAGGCGCCGACGAGGCCGACGAGCAGGTCGCCGATCAGGCCGAACCCACCGCCCTCCATGACCCGACCGGCAAGCCAGCCGGCGACGATGCCGACGAACACGATAACCAGTAAACTCTCATTGGACAGATGCATGACCTTCTCCTCGTCGACCCGTTGTTGGACTAATGTCGGCGAGTCCTATTGGTTCCCATCGGGATGGGCCGTCACAGCGAATGTCGCCGCTGACGGGCCCCGGATGACTTGGCAATGCACGGCCGCCGTCCTGCGGAAAGACTTAACCCTACCCGCAACAATCCCATGCGCCCGCGCTCATCCTCAGCATCAGCATTGAGGCTTTTGGCTTAAGTAGCGGCAGCGCTTCATTTTTCGATCGAGACGCGGACCATGGACGTCAACCGCCGCACCCTGCTCGGCGCTTCGGCTGCCGGAGCCGCCGGAGCCCTGGCGCTCCCGACGGAGCCGCTGCACGCCGCGCCTCTGATCTCCACGCTCGGCCGCGACGCCACGCAATATGGCGTCAAGCCCAACAGCCCTGATGACCAGACCCGCGCCTTGCAGCGCGCGGTCGACGACGCCGCGCGCGCGCAGACGCCGCTGGCGCTGCCGTCAGGCACCTACAGGACCTCAATGCTACGCCTCGCTAGAGGCAGCCAATTGGTCGGCGTTCGCGGCGCCACGAAGCTCGTCTTCTCCGGCGGTGGCCCATCCCTGCTATCAGCCGAAGGCGCCGACGGCGTCGGCGTCACCGGCATATCGCTCGACGGCGGCGCCATTGCCCTGCCCCAGCGCCGCGGCCTGCTCCATGTCGCCGCTAGCCGCGACGCTCGTATCTCCGATTGCGAGATCACCCGGTCCGGTGGCGCCGGCATCTGGCTCGAACAGGTGTCGGGCGAGATCAGCGGCAACATCCTCACCGACATCACCTCGACCGCCATCGTGTCGTTCGATGCGCTCGGGCTGATCGTCTCGCGCAACACCATCCGCGGCACGCGCGACAACGGCATCGAGATCCTGCGCACCGCGATCGGCGACGACGGCTCCATGGTGACAGACAATCGGATCGAGGACATCAAGGCCGGTCCCGGCGGCTCCGGCCAGTACGGTAACGCCATCAACGCCTTCCGCGCCGGCAACGTGATCATCAGCGGCAACCGCATCAGAAACTGCGACTACTCCGCCGTGCGCGGCAACTCGGCCTCCAACATCCAGATCACAGGCAACAGCGTCACCGACGTCCGCGAGGTCGCGCTCTATTCGGAATTCTCGTTCGAAGGCGCCGTGATCAGCGGCAACACGGTGGACGGCGCCGCGTTCGGGGTGTCCGTCTGCAACTTCAACGAAGGCGGACGCATCGCGGTCATCAGCGGCAACATCATCCGCAACCTGATTCCGAAGCGGCCGATCGGCACTGCCCCCGACGACGATGCCGGCATCGGCATCTATGTCGAGGCCGACTCCTCGGTGACCGGCAACGTGGTCGAGAACGCCCCGTCCTACGGCATCGTCGCCGGCTGGGGCCGCTATCTCAGGGACATCGTCATTTCCGGCAACGTGATCCGCAACGCCCTGGCGGGCGTCGGCGTGTCCGTCGTTCCAGGCGCCGGCACGGCCATCGTCAGCAACAACATGATTTCAGGCACGCCGCGTGGCGCCGTGATCGGCCTCGATCACATCAAGGCAGTGACCGGCGACCTGACCCAGGAGAATGCACAGCGATTTGCGCAGTTGAGCGTCAACGGCAACGCCGTCCCACGATGATCGGTCAATAGGCGTGCGCCAGCGCCGGATAGCGGCGCTCGATGGCATCGAGATCGACCACGGGCTCGTGGTCTTCCCTGGCGAGGCGGATGCCGATGCTCAAGGCCTGCTCCAGCGCGGCCATGTCGATGCGCGGCGCCGCAACGGCCGGCTCGGGCTCGATCTCCTCTTCGACCACATAGTCCGGTTCGATGACGTAGTCCTGCTCCGGATTATCCCCGGCCGGCTCGATCTCGGCCTCGACGATGATCTCGGACTCGGCAAGGATGGTTTCGAGCGAGCGCGGCAGCTCGATCGGACGATACGCGATCGTCTCCGGGCGCGGCGGCGCCGGTGGGACGGCCGCGGCCACGGGCGTCTGGCTGGGGACGATGCTGACCGCCTCGGGCTCGACGGACAGCGTCTTCCAGGTCTGCACCGCAGCCTTCGCTTGCCGGATATCGTCCAGAAGAGAACGTTCGGTGTAGTAGCGGCGCCAGCGGCCGCTCTCGAACAGTTCGGTGAGATGGTCGAGCCGCCTTTCGGCGAGCGCGCACCAGCGTGCAGCCAGTTCGCGGCTGCAAGCCACGTCCGGTCGATGTGTCATTCAGGAGCCCGCTAGAGAAAGGGACGGACGCACTCGGCACGAATCAACGCAACGTGACGGGATTATTTTGTGGAAAAGGTTAACAAAGTCTAGCTAACGCCATCTTCTTTGGTGGCCAAACCGTAGTCGCCCGGAAATTTTGTCGGCTTTTTTCGGACGCAGGCCGCCGCGCAACAACGCTGGCGCGATGCTGCACGGCGATGAGCAACTCGAAGATGCAGAGCCACCCTGAAATGAAAGAGCCGTCCGGGGGGACAACCGGACGGCTCGAGCCATATGGGCGCTTGGGGTGGATGGGCGCTCGCGCCGTATATAGCCTGGGGAGGGGATCACCGCTCCCACATACCTTCTGTCGTGACCGCCCCGGCACACGTTCAAAACGAGGGTGGGAATTTTCCAGCGTTCACGAAAACGT
>JBARNF010000530.1:0-2911 GCA_049802835.1 Bradyrhizobium sp. | reverse complement strand
AAATGGAACGACAAGATCACGCTGCCCTATGAGCCGTTCATCGGCACCATCGGCACCTCGCCGGAGATCGAGGCTATCTCCTCGCTGGTGCCGGACTACTACGGCGGCAACATGGACCTGCCGGACGTCGGCGTCGGCGCGGTGATCTATCTGCCGGTCAACACCAAGGGCGCGCTGCTCTATCTCGGCGACTGTCATGCCGCGCAGGGCGACGGCGAACTCTGCGGCGTCGCGATCGAGCATCCGACGGTGACGACGGTGCAGGTCGACCTGATCAAGGGCTGGCACATCGCCTGGCCGCGGTTGGAGACGAAGGACTTCATCATGACGATCGGCTCGGCGCGGCCGATGGAGGACGCGGCGCGCATCGCCTATCGCGAGCTGTGCCGCTGGATGGCGGCCGATTACGGCTTCGAGGAGATCGACGCCTACATGCTGCTGACCCAGGCCGGCCGCGTCCGGCTCGGCAACATGGTCGATCCCAAATACACGCTCGGCGCCTCCATCAAGAAATCGTTCCTGGTCTGACGGGGAAGGGCGCGATGTCGTCGAAGGTCAAGGTCGCCACCGTCCAGTTCGAGCCGGCATTGGGCGAGAAGGAGCGCAACGTCGCGGGCCTGCTCGACCTCTGCGAGCAGGCAGCGTCGTTCGGCGCCAAGCTGATCGTGACACCGGAGATGGGCACCACCGGCTATTGTTGGTACGACCGCGCCGAGGTCGCGCCGTTCGTCGAGACGGTGCCGGGCTCGACCACGCATCGCTTCGCGGCGCTGGCAAAGCGTCACGGCTGCACCATCGTGATCGGCATGCCCGAGGTCGATGACGACGACATCTATTACAACAGTGCGGTGCTGATCGGTCCCGACGGCGTGATCGGCCGGCACCGCAAGACCCATCCCTACATCTCCGAGCCGAAATGGGCGGCGGCCGGCGACCTGCACAACCAGGTGTTCGAGACTCCGGTCGGCCGCATCGCGCTGCTGATCTGCATGGACATCCATTTCGTCGAGACGGCGCGGCTGATGGCGCTCGGCGGCGCCGACATCATCTGCCACATCTCGAACTGGCTCGCCGAGCGGACGCCGGCGCCATACTGGATCAGCCGCGCCTTCGAGAACGCCTGCTACGTGATCGAGAGCAACCGTTGGGGATTGGAGCGCACCGTGCAGTTCTCCGGCGGCAGCTGCGTCATCGCGCCCGACGGCACGCTTCCGGCCGTGATCGACAAGGGCGACGGCGTTGCGTTGGCCGACATCGATCTCGCTGCGGCGCGGGCGCGGCGCGTGCTCGGCGAGCCCGTGTTCGCGCAACGCCGGCCGGAGCTGTATCCGGAGCTGCTGACCAACACCTACGGTTGGAACCCCCGGGATTTCTTCGGCCTCTACGGCCATCAGCCATGGCCGGTCGGCAAGCGCTCGCGGATCAGCGTGGCGCAGTTCGCGCCGACATCCGATGTCGCCGCCAATCTGGCGCGCATCGCCGGGCTGGCTGCGACCGCGAAGGCCGATGGCGCCGAACTGGTCGTGTTCCCTGAACTTGCGGCAACAGGACTGACCAATGCCGCCGGAATGGCCGAACCGATCCCCGGCCGCATCACGGCAAGGCTCTCCGAGATCGCGGCAGAGCAGGGGCTCACCATCGTCTGCGGGCTTGCAGAACGTGACGGAGATACCATCTATAATTCAGCCGTCCTGGTGGCACCGGACGGGACAATCTCAATTTATCGCAAGACCCATCTCACGACGGCCGAGCGCAGCTGGGCCAGCGCCGGAGATGCGTGGACCGTCGTCGACACGCCCATGGGACGGATCGGCGTGCTGATCGGCCATGATGCCGCGTTTCCGGAAGCGGGGCGAGTGCTCGCATTGCGCGGCTGCGATCTGATCGTGTGTCCGGCCGCCGTGAAGGGATCCTTCAGCTCGGCGCATGCGGGGACGGAGGTGACACAGCCGGCGCCGATCCCGACCGGCGCCGATCCGCATCACTGGCACCACTTCCGTGTTCGCGGTGGCGAGAACAACGCCTACTTCGCATTCGCGAATGTGTGCGACGCCGCGAATGGCTATCGCGGGCTCAGCGGCGTGTTCGGCCCGGATACGTTCGCGTTTCCGCGCCGCGAGGCGATCATCGCCGACGGGGAAGGGATCGCGAGCATCGAGATCGACACCAGCAATCTCGACAGCGTCTATCCGACCAACGTCGTCCGGCGAAAAGATCTCGTCTGCATGCGCATGCCGCACGCCTATCGCGCCCTCGTGCAAGCGAAAGCGAGCAACTTTTGACGCTGCACGCGCCATCCGTTCCAAAATGGAACGGAAACGGCGTGTGACGGGGCCGAGAGCAGGGTGCGACAGCGCTATCCACAATTCTGCACAGCCGTCGCAAAAAGTTCTTGCACGGGATGCGGCATCGCACTATCTCACCACCACGCCAGCCGGACATCACTGATGACTGAGGCACCCGACTTTCGGGACCGACGTTGTTTTTTCTGCCCACTGGCTCCTGAGTTTTTTCTTCGAAATTGCTCTTGACGGTCTCTGAAAATCAGCTATGTGAAGCGCCCCGGACATCGGGACTTCTTCGGCGAAACAGACGATCGAAGATGATGCACTGATTAGTTCGTGAACTAATAAGTGCGGGCTGTTTGACAAGTGAAGATGAAGAAAGAGAAACGTGGACGGCGGAGTCCTTGCGGGTCTCGGGATTGAGAGCTTCGGCTTTTGATTTCGGGATCGGACGAGAAGACTTCGGCGGACAATGTTTCAAAGGTTACACCAGGGTTGCTTGCGCTGTGAAGCGTGGGTGATCGAATGGTGGGACCTCGTCAAACGTTGTGATCAGCCGGTTCAAAGCTTCAAGTTCAACTTGAGAGTTTGATCCTGGCTCAGAGCGAACGCTGGCGGCAGGCTTA
>JBARNF010000529.1:0-6586 GCA_049802835.1 Bradyrhizobium sp. | reverse complement strand
ACCCCACCCCGCTCGCCCGCTTTGCGTGCGATCGACCCTCCCCCTCCAGGGGAGGGTGTCGATCAGCAGCGGACCAGGTCAATTGAAAGAGCTCAGAGCGAAAGCCGGGGCGGCTCACGCCGACTTGCGGATCGCGTTGTCGACCAGGGTCTTGCCGAGCGACCAGATCGCGCCGGGCACCTTGTGGCTCTGGGCGATCACGTCGTCGAAGGCGCGCTCGATCCAGGCGCAATCCTCTTCCGTGATGGTGAGTGGCGGCAGCAGCTTGATCGTGTGCAGGCCGTGCCCGGCGACCTGGGTCAGAATCTTGTGATCCTTGAACAGCGGCACCGTGATGAGCTGGCAGAACAGGCCCTTGTTGGCGCTCTCCAGCACGTTCCAGGAGGCCTTGAGGCGGAGCGATTTGGGCGGACCGAACTCGACGCCGATCATCAGCCCCTTGCCGCGCACTTCCTTGAGCAGCTCGTAGCCCGGCACCATCCGGGTCAGCGCCAGCCTGAGCTCGGCGCCGCGCTTGGCGGCCGCCTCGACCAGCTTCTCTGCCTTGATCACCTCTAGAGTTGCGATGCCCGCGGCCATGGCCAGATCGTTCTTGGCGAAGGTCGAACCGTGCACCACCGCGCGATCCATGCGGTTGAAGATTTTGTCGAAGATGGACTTGCGCGTGAGCAGCGCGCCGACCGGCACATGGCCGCCCGACAGCGCCTTGGACAACAGCACCATGTCGGGCTCGACGTTCCAGTGTTCCACCGCGAGGAACCGCCCGGTGCGCCCCATGCCGGTCTGGATCTCGTCGGCGATGAAGATGGTGCCGTACTTCTTGCAGAGCGCGGCGGCGCCGGGCAGGAACTCGTCGGAGGGCATGTTGACGCCCTTGCCCTGGATCGGCTCGACGATGAAAGCCGCGATCTCGCGCGATGACAGCGCCTGCTCCAGCGCCGCGAGATCGTTGAAGGGAACGGCCGTGCAACCCGGCAGCAGCGGCTCGAAGCCGGCCCGGAAGTTCGAATCTTCGGTCAGCGACAAGGCGCCATAGGTCAAACCGTGATAGGAATGCCCGCAATAGACGATGCCCGGCCGGCCGGTCGCGCCCCGCGCGAATTTGATCGAGGCTTCAACAGTCTCGGCGCCCGAATTGGCGAAGAACACCTTGTCCAGGTACGGGACATATTCCAGTAGCCGCTCGGCAAGAATGCCCGCCAAGGTCGACACGTCAAGCTGGACCAGGTTCGGCATATCGCTATCAAGCACGCTCTTCAGCGCGCCGCGGAGAGCCGGATGATTGCGGCCGATTGCAAAGACGCCAAATCCGCTCAGCAGGTCGAGATAGCGGGCTCCATCCCGATCGTAGAGGTACTGCCCTTGCCCCTTCTGGAACCCGACATCATATCCAATCGTCTTGAGAACGCGGACCAGCTGCTCGTTCAGATGCCGAGAGTGCATCGTGCTGCGCTGCGCTTCGCGCTCCACAAACATCTCGGAAACGTCTAGATTGGCTTTTAGCATCGGGTACATACTTCGGTTGATGGACGTGACGTCAACTGAAAACGCGCAATGCGGCGTTTTGCCCCCATTCGCACCATCAAAGCAAGCACGGGTTTCTGCCAATGTTGCATCGCCTTAGATATCTCATGCCGACGACGATAGCATACTCCACGGTGTTGTTCGCAGCAGGAATTTCTTCTGCGCTCGCGGCCGACCCCACCGGCGACTGGCGGGTCGCTGACGGTGTAGCGAACATCCGAGTCGCACAGTGCAATGGCAGCATGTGGGGCGTGGTGGCCTGGGAAAAAACCCCAGGCGGGCGTGACAGCAATAATCCCGATCCAGCCCGGCAGAGCCGGCCGACGCTCGGCATGCCGATCCTGATCGACATGAAGAAGAAGCCCGACGCCGACCAATGGGAAGGCCAAGTCTACAACGCCAAGGACGGCCAGCTCTACAGCTCCACGATCACGCCAGCCGATCCCGATCATCTCGAGATCAAGGGCTGCGTGCTCGGCTTCCTGTGCGGAGGTGAGACCTGGACGCGCGTCGGCCCGCCGATCCCGTCGAGCCCCGTGAACAGCATGGCAAAAGGTACACAGAAACCAATCGCTCCAGCGCCCAAGGCGATGGCGGGCGCGGCCCCAACGACCGGGAAACCGGCACAGAAACCTGCAGACCAGGTCGGCGACATCTGCCTGCTGCCGGAGGTCGCGCGCGCCCGCTGACGCGCGCGCGGCTCGCATCCATAACGGGACGCAACGAGCCCAAGAACGACCGAGACGAAAAAAAGACGGCCGCTTCGCGCGGCCGCCTTTTTTCTTTCACGGCCTTGCCGTCGTCTATTCCTTGACCTCGCGCGGCTTGCCCATCAGCGCCGGCTGAAACAGCAGCACCGCTGCCAGCGTCGTGAGCAACGACAGCGCCAACAGCTTGCCCATGCTCGATGTGCCCGGATGGCTCGACAACCAAAGGCTGCCGAAGGCCGTTGCCGTCGTCAGCGCGCTGAAGAAGATCGCCCGCGTCAGGCTGGTCTGCAGCAAGTTGGTGCGGCCGCCGCGCCAGGCCACCACGTAGTAGATCTTGAACGCCACACCGATGCCGAGCAGCAGCGGCAGCGCGACGATGTTGGCGAAGTTCAGCGGCAGCTTGATCAGGACGCAGATCTCGAGCGTCACGGCGCCGGCGACGAGCAGCGGCACGATCGTCATCAGCACGTCGGCGAAGCGCTTCAAGGTGATCCACAACAGCAGGCTGATCAAGACCAGCGCGTAGATGCCGGCGTGGATGAACGCCTTCACGATCGTGTCACCCGACTTCAGGATCGACACCGGTCCGCCGATCGCGGTCGGCTCGGCCACCAGCACGGCATTGGCGAACCGCCTGAGATTGTCATTGTCGTTCGGATCGCCTTTCGGCTGCGCCTCGACACGAATCAGGCCGTCCTTGCTCTTCCACTGCGACACCAGCTCCGGCGGCAGGTTCGACAGGCTGACGGGCTGCGCCTGCAGCGAGGCATTGAGCTGTTCGAGCGTGATCCGCAGCGGTTCGACGAACACCGCCTGGGCCTTGTTGCGAACCGCTTCGCTCGCGCCGGCCAGCTTGGCGAGCGCATCGGCCAGCCGCCGGGACGCGACCGCGCCGGGCCCCTTGCCGTCGCCTGCGGTGCGCCTGAGGTTGTCGACGGTCGAGTTCAGCGCCTCGACGTTCTCCTTGTCGGTCGGCGCCGCATCGATCTGATCCGGATTGAGCGCGGGTCCCAGCACCTTGGCGCCCTGCGCGATCATCTTCAGCTTGGCCGGCTGGTCCTCTGGCACGAAGCTGTCGAGCGACATCACGCGCGCGACTTCCGGCAGCTTCTCGAGCTTGGCCTCGATCGCCTTGGCCTCCGTCTCCGAACGGGTCAGCACATCGATGGCATTGGCGCCGGTGTTCGGATCGCTTCGCAGGTCGAGATAGGTCGCAATCGATTCGGCGTGCGGATTGCGCAGGTTCATCGGGTTGAAGTCGAACTTCATGTAATAGAGCAGCGGCAGGCCGGCGATCACCAGACCGAGCGTGCCGACGATGATCGGAACGCGGTGGGTCTCCAGGAAGCGATCGACCGGCGCCAGGAAGGCATAGCCGACCGGCTCCTTCTCACCGGGCGGATTGAGGATCCTGAGCAGCGCGGGCAGGATCGTGATGCTGGAGAAGAACGCGATCAGCATGCCGGCCCCGGCGATCGCGCCGAGCTCCGAGATGCCCTTGTAGTCGGTCGGCAGGAAGCACAGGAAACCGGCAGCGGTTGCCATCGCGGCGAGCGACAGCGGCACGGCGGAGCGTTGTGCCGCTTCCGCAAGCGCCTCCGGCAGGTTGTCGTTCTTGAAGCGTTCGGAGCGGTAACGCACGCTGAACTGGATGCCGAAATCGACGCCGAGGCCGATGAACAGCACGGCGAACGCCACCGACAGCAGGTTGAGCGAGCCAACCATCATCAGGCCGACGGCGGTCGTGAGGGCGAGGCCGATGAACAGGTTGATGAACACCGCCGAGATGATCTTGGCCGAATGCAACGCCAGCCACAGGATGACCAGCACGACGATGACGGTGCCGATGCCGTTGACGACGGCGCCTTCCTGCACCGTGGCGTATTCCTCGTTGGCGATCGGCACCGGTCCGGTCAGCCGCACCCGGGCGTGAAACTTGTTCGGGAAATCGAGCTCGGCGGCGGCCTGACGGATCGCGTCGGTTGCCCCCTTGCCGGGCTCCAGCGCCTGGTAGTCGAGGACCGGCTTGAACTGGATGAAAGCGCGCTTGTCGCCGTCGGTGAGCGGTTTGTCGCTGATCAGCTGCCGCCAGGAGAACGTCGCATCACCCTTGTCGAGCACGGTCTCGACGGTTTGCGAGATGTAATCGAACGGGCGGGCGGTGCTGTCGAGCTTGACCTCGCCGCGCTTGACGCCGGCCAGGCCCGTCTCCAGCGCGCCGGTCAGCCCTCGGATCGAAGGATCTCCGGCCATGATCTCGATCAGCGGTGCCCCGGCAGTAAACTGGCTAGTGAGTTCCTTGACCTCGTCGGTCGGCAGGAACAACAGGCCGTTCCTGGCGAAGAACTCGCCGCCTCCGAGCATTTCGACCGAGGAGAAGTTCGCGGTGTCGCCCTTGAGCTTCTTGGCGAGCGCATCCGCCGCCACCCCCGTCATCTCGGGCGTCGCCGCTTCGACCACGCCCAGGATCATCCGATCGCGATCGAAGGCCTGCTCGTACTGCTGGTCGCGCTTGCGCCAGTCGAGTTCGGGAGAAATGAGCTTGTTGATGTCGGTATTGATGGCGAAATGGCGTGCCGTGTAGACGCCCGCGCCCACCGACAAGAGGAGGCCCGCAATCAACGTCGGCCACGCAAACCGGGTGCAGGCCTTGACGATGGAGACGACAAACGTTGTGAGCACTTCTGGACTTTCTAATGTTTAAAGAGCTGGGCGGAAACGTCCGCTTCATGGCGGAGTTCCCCGATCAGGGCCAGCCTCGGACCGAGTCCGCAAGCAGAGCACTGACACGGCCTTGGCCCAACCTGAAGAGGCGGATGTCCCTGGACGGCGGATCAGGTCGAACGCTGCACGGAACCGTCGGGGCGGCTGATATAGCGGCTGTTCTCGGCGGTAAAGTGACGAACGAGTGAGAGTGTAAGCAGCTCAGTTAATTGAATTAATTTATAATTACTAATTTACCTGCGAGAACTTCGGGACTGTGTGCTACGTATCACATGCGAGCGACTTGCAATCCGGCTTTCCTCTCTGCTCCATTTTTGACACAAAGCCCTGCACTTCCATTGCGCGTCAGCAGGCCAATTGGGGCATTCACCTGGTGCGGATATTGCAACCCGATCGTACGCGCGGAGGTGACGGGTCGAAAGTGAGGCAACGTGACTGACGAACGTCCAATACAGGTGTATCTCGCGCAACCGCGCGGTTTTTGTGCTGGGGTCGTGCGCGCGATCGAGATCGTCGAGCGTGCGCTGGAAAAGTATGGCCCGCCAGTCTATGTGCGCCACGAGATCGTGCATAACAAATACGTGGTGGAGAGCCTGAAGGCCAAGGGCGCTATCTTCGTCGAGGACCTCTCGGAGGTGCCTCCGCGCGCCGTGACCGTATTCAGCGCCCATGGGGTGGCGCGAACGGTAGAGGAGGAGGCGGCCGCGCGCGGCCTGCCGGTGCTCAACGCCACCTGCCCGCTGGTCACCAAGGTCCACAACCAGGGCAAGCGCTACATGGCCAAGGGCCGTACCCTGGTGCTGATCGGGCATGCCGGCCACCCGGAGGTCGAGGGGACCATGGGTCAGGTTCCCGGCCCCGTCTACCTGGTCCAGAACGTGGCCGAGGTGGCCACCCTGCCCCTGCCGCTCGATACGCCAATGGCCTATATCACCCAGACCACCCTCAGCGTGGACGACACCAAAGACATCATTTCCGCCCTTCAGACGCGCTTTACGGACATCCAAGGCCCCGATATCCGGGATATCTGCTATGCGACACAGAACCGCCAATCTGCGGTAAGGGACTTGAGTGCACTGGTGGACCTTATCCTGGTGGTGGGCGCCGCCAACAGCTCCAACTCGAACAGACTGCGCGAGATCGGCACCGAGGCCGGGATCCCGAGTTATCTGATCGCTGATGGCAGCGAGCTCAATCCGGTTTGGCTGAAGGACGCCAAGGCCGTCGGCATCACCGCTGGCGCCTCGGCCCCCGAAGTCCTCGTTGACGACGTGATACAGGCCCTGCGCCGCATCGGACCGGTCGAGGTCTCGGTGGTCCCGGGTCGGGAAGAAAACATCGAATTCCGCCTGCCGGCCGAGCTGGTCGCGGGCTGATCACACCTCGTTTGGTCCAGAAAGAAGAGACGTAATGGCAATCCCCTTCCATAAGGAACTGCGTATCGGGGCCTATCTGATGAAGCAGAAGCTTCTCGGCCGCAAACGCTATCCGCTCGTGCTGATGCTGGAGCCGCTGTTCCGCTGCAACCTCGCATGCGCCGGCTGCGGCAAGATCGACTATCCCGACGCGATTCTCAACCGCCGCATGTCCGCGCAGGAGTGCTGGGACGCCGCCGATGAATGCGGTGC
>JBARNF010000528.1:0-5985 GCA_049802835.1 Bradyrhizobium sp. | reverse complement strand
CCGAGCTCTGCCTCGATCGCATTGGCCGCGAGGCGCTGTACGAGCCCGGCGAGACGGACGACTGAGCGTGGACCTCTGCAGCCTGATCGAACGCAACGCGGCGTTCACCCCGCACAAGCCGGCGATCCATTTCGAAGGCACGACGCTGAGCTATGCCGATTTCAGCGATCGCATCGCGCGGATGGCGCGGGCGCTGAAATCGGAGTTCGGCGTCGGGCGCGGCGACCGGGTCGCCATCCTGAGCCTGAACCGGCCGGACTACCTGGTCCTGCTCTATGCATGCGCGCGGCTCGGCGCGATCCTTGTGCCGCTCAATTGGCGTCTCGCGGTGGCCGAGCAGGTCTTCATCCTCTCGGATGCCGCGGCCAAGGTACTGGTGCTGGAGCAAGCGTTCGCGCCGGTGCTGCCGGCGCTGGCGGAGCATCACCCGGAGACGGTGCCGATCGGCATCGATTTCGCGCCGTTCAACGGACCTGACATCGACGAGCTGCTGGCCCGCGGCCACGGCGACGACCGCAATCCGCATATCGATCTCTCCTGCCCGCTGCTGATCGTCTACACCTCGGGCACCACGGGCCGTCCGAAAGGCGCGGTGCTGCGGCAGGAGGCGCTGCTGTGGAACGGCGTGATGAGCCAGCACATGCATGGCCTCACCTCCGACGACCACGTGCTGACGGTACTGCCGCTGTTCCATGTCGGCGGCCTCAACATCCAGACCACGCCGGCGCTGCATCACGGTGCCACCGTCACGCTGCATGCGCGCTTCACCCCGGATTCGACGCTCGCGACGATCGCCGCCGCGCGTCCGACATTGACCGTGCTGGTACCTGCGACGATTCAAGCCGTCACCGAGCATCTGGGCTGGGCGGCCGCCGACCTGTCGTCGCTCAAGGCCGTCTCCACTGGCTCGAGCATCGTGCCGCCGGCATTGATCGATCGTATCACCGCGCGCGGCGTGCCGGTGCTGCAGGTCTATGGCTCGACCGAGACCTCCCCGATCGCGGTCTACACCCGGCTCGGCGGCGACCTCTCGCGCACCGGCTCGACCGGGCTGCCCGGCCTGTGCTGCGAGGCAAAGATCATCGACGGGGATGGCAATGAGTCTCCGGCTGGCACGGCGGGTGAGATCGCGGTGCGCGGCCCCAACGTGTTCTACGAATATTGGGGTAACGCCAAGGCGACGCAGCAGGCCATCCAGGACGGCTGGTACCGCACCGGCGACATCGCGCGGCGCGATGCTGAGGGTTACTTCTGGGTGCTCGAGCGCAAGAACAACATGATCATCTCCGGCGGCGAGAACGTCTACCCGGCCGAAATCGAGCGGGTGCTGAGCGAGCATCCCGATGTGGTCGAATGCGGCGTGATCGGCCGGCCGGATCCGCGCTGGGACGAGGTGCCGGTGGCGTTCGTCGTCAAGCGCGAGGGCTGTTTGCTCGACGCCGAGATGTTGCGCACGCATCTGCAGTCGCAGCTCGCGCGCTTCAAGATTCCCCGCGACTTCGTGTTCGTCGACGACCTGCCGCACACCGCGCTCGGCAAGGTGCAGCACCATGTGCTGCGCCAGATCGATGGTCCCAAACAATGAGCGTTAACAACTGCAGGTTTGAAGCGGAGACACGATCTTGAAAATAGCAGTGCTCGGCGGCGGCAATGGCTCCTTTGCAGCCGCTGGCGATTTCGCCCTCGGGGGTCACGAGGTTCGGCTGTGGCGCCGTGACGCAGAGTCGGTCGCGCAGCACAGAGCGGCGGGCGCGACGATCATCGTCAAGGACGTCAATGGCCGGCACGAGGCCAGGCTCGCGCTGGTCACGACCGACATCGGCGCGGCTATCAGCGGCGCCGAGCTGATCCTCTGTCCCGCGCCCGCCTTCGCGCAAGCCGACATCGCCCGCGAGTTGGCGCCGCATCTCGCCGATGGCCAGGTCGTGTTCCTGCCGCCGGCCACCTTCGGCACGATGATCTTTGCGGCCGCGGCGCGCGATGCCGGCAACACGGCTGTCGTCAGCTATGCCGAGACCGGCACACTGCCCTGGCTGACGCGCAAGCACGGACCGTTCGAGGTCGCGATCACGATCCGCGCCAAGCGCCTGCCGGTCGGCGTGTTTCCTCTCAAGACGGCGGAGCATGCGCTCGCGGTGATCGGCCGCGCCTTTCCCGGCGTGATCGAGCCGTGCGGCGATGCGCTGTCCGGCGCGCTGATGAATGCCGGCTGCATCATCCATCCGCCGCTGATCATCATGAACGCCGGTCCCATCGAGCATTTCGAACGCTGGGACATCCACAAGGAAGGCACGCAGCCCGCGATCCGCCGCGTCACCGACGCGCTCGACGCCGAGCGGATCGCCGTGCGCGAGGCGCTCGGCTATCGCGCGCCGCATTTTCCGCTGGCACATCACTACGCCAAGGACGGCGAGATCTGGATGTACGGCCGCGGCTCGCATGACCGTCTGACGGATTCCGGCGACTGGCGCGAGCAGCTGGTGCTGACGCAGCATCGCTACATGCGCGAGGATCTGCGGCTCGGCCTGTCGCTGCTGATCTCGGCCGCCGAGCTGACCGGCACCGCGACGCCGCTGGCCCGCGCCTTCCTGGCCATCGGCGGCGCGATCTGCGGCGAGGATTTCATGGCGACGGGACGCACGCTGGTCAGCCTCGGCTTCGGCGGGCTCGACCGGACCGCGCTGCAGACCCTGCTGCGCGACGGATTTGCGGCATGAGCGCGCGCGGTCACATCGCCTGCCTCGGCGCCGGCCGCATGGGCCGCGGCATCGCCGTGGCCTTCGCCTATGCCGGCCATCCGGTGACGATGATCGACATCAAGGCGCGCACGCCCGATCAGTTCGTAACGCTCGAAGGCGAAGCGCTCGGTGAGATCAAGGCAACGCTCGCCACGCTGGCGCGGCTGGATCTGCTGCAGGGCGCCGACATCGACAAGATCATGAGCCGGGTCTGCGTTGTCCCGGCAGAGGCCAGCGCCACCGTGCTCGCAGCGACCACGCTGGTGTTCGAAGGCGTGCCGGAGATCGTGGACCTCAAGCGCGAGGTGCTCGGCGCAGCATCGCGCGCCGTCGCGCCCGACGTCATCATCGCCTCGACGACGTCGACGATTCTGGTCGACGACCTCTCCGGCGCGGTGGAAAGACCGGAGCGCTTTCTCAACGCGCACTGGCTCAATCCCGCTTATCTGATTCCGCTGGTCGAGATTTCGCCGGGCGCGGCGACTGATCCGGATGTCACCGCGCGCCTGAAGGCGCTGCTCGAAGGCATCGGCAAGGTGCCGGTGGTCTGCGCGGCCACGCCGGGTTTCATCGTGCCGCGCATCCAGGCGCTGGCGATGAACGAGGCCGCACGCATGGTCGGCGAAGGCGTCGCCAGCGCCGAGGAGATCGACAAGGCGATCCGCTACGGCTTCGGCTTCCGCTACGCCGTGCTCGGCCTGCTCGAATTCATCGACTGGGGCGGCGGCGACATTCTGTACTACGCCAGCCGCCATCTCGAAGGCGCGCTGCACAGCGACCGCTACCGGGCGCCAGAGGTGATCGAGAAGAACATGGCGGAAGGCCGCATCGGCCTGCGCACCGGCGCCGGCTTCCTGGATTATTCCGGCATGGACGTCGCCGCCTATCGCGAGCAGCGGCTCGGCGCGCTGGTCGACATGCTGCGTCATTTCAAGCTGGCGCGGCCGCCGGTGGTGGAGTGAAGGTGATGAGGCGGATCGTTGCGTCGGCATCGCCCAAACCGTAGGGTGGGCAAAGGCGCGCATGCGATACTGTGCGCCGCATGCCGCGCTCCGTCGCGCGCCGTGCCCACCATTTTGCTCCGCATGCGCGGATGGACGGTGGGCACGCGACCGCCCTGCGGGCGGCTGCTTTGCCCACCCTACGGCACCGTTGCTCGGCGCGCATCTCATTCACACCTCAAACAGCATAGGATACGATATCGCGTTCTCGCGGCGCTTCACGCCCGAGCCTTGCAATCAGTTTGTCCCTCTTCAAATGCAGAGGGCGCAGGGAATGCCGGGTGAAGGCCTCACCCATGGCCCGCCTGCTAACAAGAATGCAGGCGGCAGGTACCACAGGTCCAGCCGGTCATCCGGCATTCCCTGCGCGATGGGCTTTTCGGCTGCTTCGCGCTCTCCCCGGGGACCGGGCTTGTTTGCCCCCGTCATCCGCGCGGGTGCCCGAGGCATCCTCGCGAACTTGACACCAGCATCGGGGTGTCAGGACCACACGACTTGACCGTCTGCACCCCGCCTTTCGTCCGCGCGCTTGCACGCGTTGCGACAGAGTGCAGCCACCGCCTCCCCACCTCACGTCTCGTGACGACCGCGAACCGTCCCTCTTCATCGAGGCGGGATGGCCGGAAATGTGAAGGTGATTTGCCCGACGGTGCAAGCCAAAATGCTGCGACAAACTAACACGACGGGCAGTTTGCGCATGAGCGGGATGCGGGAATTGCCCGTCGGGCAGATGTGCGACGGACTACGACGGCATGGCCTTGAGCGATGTCGCTGCGCATCGCAGCACGTAGGGGTTTGCCGGCAGGCTTGCCAATGGGCTGCTCGGGTCCGAAGAAGGCGACATAGCAGTCATAGCCGCCGATCTCCGGCTCCAGCCAGCAATGAAAGACCACCCCATATTCGGGGCCGCCGTCCTGGTGACCATCGTAGCAGACAGCCGTTCCCGGCGGCAGATATCCGTCAGGAACGGTCTGAATGCTTGATATGCTCACTTGGTCTTCCTCAACGCTGTCACCCCGGTTGACGCGGGCTTGGCTTGCCGCGGATCGACAATGAAGCTTGACGATAGAGCCTGATCTCGCAAGACTCACCAGGCATCTTCGCGATCGAACCGACCCCGCGCCTTCTGTTTCCGCGCGACCCGCAGCCGATCGCTTCACAGTTCCGCCCAGCTCCATGCGAAGCCGCCAAGTCAACTTCTTTCTGACGCCAAAGGACCAGGCAGAGCTGCTGAGCAAGCTCGATCCCGCCGGTCAATTCGTCTACGTCGCTCGGCGCCGCAACGACAGCCGGATTGATATTCTGCCAACACCTGCCGTCCGGCAGATGGGGAAAGAGGCGCTCACAATCTACATTGCACGAGCAGATGATCTCGATGCGATGTCCTTCAATGACGGCGGGAACTTCTCAAGCATCGACGTGATCGAATCCCCCGTGATTGAATTCAGCCGATGCTACATGGGTGATCAGCATATCAGTGACGGGCGCTTCTACGTCGTGAACAGCTACTTCGATCGAGACGGGCGGATCGCGAGGAAGGACGAGGACTTTCTGACATGGTCCGCGCGGCTGGTGTCGAAGACCAGGAGATGTTTGACGAAAGATCCGGATTCGTTCTTCTATCTCGGAAACGAGGCGCTGCAGCTCAAGAGCGCCGGCATCAAAACGCCGCCCATTTAGATCGGATGCGTGCTCCGCACCGCCTCGGCCTTGCGGGACTTCTTCACCAAAGCGCCGACCTTTTCCATTTCGCTGCTCCAACCTCGCTCGGGCGAGAGCTGACACTTCGTCGCAAATTGCATCAAGACCGCACGAACCGGCGAACGGACGGCAGCAGCGGCGCTGGCGGATTCGAATATCTCTCGAGAAGACACGGCATCTGCAGATGCTAAGGTCTTGATGGCGGAACTGTCGGCGATTGTCGCCCGCATCACGGACCGCGCCCGGTCGGTGCGACCCGTAGAGCATGAAAGACAATTCGATTTCGGCAGATTTCTGGTGAGCTAAGTTATTGATTTGACTCATGCCGAAAATCGCAAAAGTCGAAAGATTCACAGCCTCGTAGGATGTGGTGGCCCGCGATGGCGCCCGCTCACGCCAGACCGTCGAAGCAGGCTCGGTTCGATGGCCGCCTTCATGCATTCACGCAGGTGCCGTACAACTGCGCTACCCCGTACCTGCGACGACCTCTCCAATGGATGCTGATTCGGGCGACGGCTGATCGCGTGGTCGGCCTTCCCTGGGGG
>JBARNF010000527.1:0-12201 GCA_049802835.1 Bradyrhizobium sp. | reverse complement strand
ACACCCGGATCGATTCTGCGCCGTACACGTTCGCGGTTGCAGGCTCGGTTTCGGCGATGGTTTGCCGGGCGGGTTCGGTCATGTGAGGCCTTCGGAAGGGGTGCTCGAATCGGCATCGCAGGTCGCAAGCCGAGAGTGCTCTTTGTCTCACGAAACATGCCATGCGCCTAGCGCAAAGTGGCGCTCCGTAAGACATTGAAGAGATGGTGTTTTTTAACGGTTTTTCAAGCTCCGGCAAACACCGTTTTCGCAGCCTCCGAAAGCCTGATCGACACCCTTTTCGCGCGCGCTTTGGGGGCGCTCGGTGGTGCTCGCGGGGCCGGTTCGGGAGGCGATGTTCGCCTTCGCGGAATCGCTTTTCTGTCAGGAGAGAGTGGCAGCGGCAGGGCCCCGGTCGGGCCCGTCCTCAGGCCGGGCCATTACCGGCGCGCGGTGATCTGCCCGGCTTCGACGTCGAAGATCTCGCCCTGCGCGCGGAGCTCGGCGAATGCCGCGGGGTCCGCACCGGTCAGCCACACCTGGGCACCGAGGGTGCCGAGCTCGGCGAACAGCGCGGTGCGGCGGCCGGGATCGAGATGAGCCACGATCTCGTCGAGCAGCAGCAACGGCACGATACCGGTGGTTTCGGCCACCAGCGTCGCATGCGCCAGGATCAGACCGATCAGCAGCGCCTTCTGCTCGCCGGTCGACGCATCGCGTGCCGGCATGTTCTTCGGCGCGTAGACCACGTGAAGATCGGTCAGATGCGGGCCATCGAGCGTGCGGCCTGCCGCGGCGTCCCTGCCGCGATTGTTGCGCAGGACGGCGCGGTAGCGGTCCTCGACGGCGAGCGCAGGGTCAGTCAGCAGCGCATTCTCCATCCAGCCGTCGAGCGCGATCTCGGCGGATGGGAACGCGGAGGCGGTTCCGCGCGCCCGCAGCATCGCGGCGAGCTTGAGCGCGGTCTGGCCGCGGCTGGCAGCCACGGCGACCGCAAGCTCCGCGGTCTCGCGCTCGATCGCGTCACACCAATGGTCGTCGAAATTGCGCACCTCGAGCAGCCGGTTGCGTGAGCGCAGGGAGCGCTCCAGCGCCGACACCCGGCCCGAATGCTCGCTGTCGATCGCCAGCACGAGGCGGTCGAAGAAGCGCCGTCGCTCGGAGGCCGGGCCCATGAACAGGCCGTCCATCGCCGGCGTCAGCCACACCATGCGGATGTGATCGCCGAACGCCGCCGCCGAGCCGACCGGCTCCCGGTCGATCCGGCAGCGCCGTGTGGTCGCGGCCTCGCTGCTTGGTGGCTCGATGCCGGTCCCGAAGGTCGTCAGTCCCAGCGCGCCCTCGACTTCGGCCGAGACCGCCCACGAGCCGTCGCCCTGGTTGTCGGCGACGTCCTCCAAGGTGGCGCGGCGCAGGCCGCGGCCGGGCGCAAAGAACGAGATCGCCTCCAGGCAATTGGTCTTGCCGGCCCCATTGGCGCCGACCAGCGCGACCAGGTCAGCCCGCACGTTCACGCTCGCGGCGCGGTAGCTGCGGAAATGCGTCAGCGCGAGACGGTTGATGCGGGAAGGGGTCATCGGAAAGAAGTTGGCCACATACTCTGAGTCCCTCTCCCCCTGCGGGAGAGGGTGCCGCCGAAGGCGGCGGGTGAGGGGTTTCTCACGGCTCGCTCAACTTTGCGAGGATGTCCTCTTGAACAGCCGACGAATTGTACAACACGTCGTTGTTCCAATAGCGAGCGATGCGAAAACCTGCAGCTCTCAAGACGGCATTTCGTTCGGCATCCGCGTCTTCCGCAGCATGTTGGCTGCCATCGATCTCGACGATCAAGCGCTTCTCGAAGCAAACAAAGTCCAGAATGAACTGCTCTACGGGAGTCTGCCTGCGAAACTTGTAGCGCTCGAATCTCCGGTCACGTAGCAGGCGCCACATGACCGCTTCTGCCTCGGTCGGCTGAGTTCGCATCTCCTTTGCGAAGCCGCGGATGCGTCCGGAGATCGCTCGATGGCTCGGTGATCGCGGTGGCATACCCCTCACCCGCCTCGCTTCGCTCGGCACCCTCTCCCGCAGGGGGAGAGGGGATTGTCTTCGCGCGACTGACCTAGTCAAGCCCGGCCATGACGAGTGAATTTCGATCGTTGGCCGCAGTCCGTGTTGCCGAAGGCCGCAAATCAGCGCGCCTCACACCCGCATCGGCATCAGCACGTAGAGCGCGTTCCTGTTGTCGCGGTCCTGGATCAGGGTCGGCGAGCCGGGATCGGCGAGACGGAGCACCGCGACCTCGCCCTCGACCTGGGCGGCGATATCGAGCAGATAGCGTGAGTTGAAGCCGATATCGAGCGCGTCGGCGGCGTATTCGACCTCGAGTTCCTCGGTCGCGCTGCCGGACTCCGGATTGGTCACCGACAGCACCAGCTTGCCGGGCGACAGCGCGAGCTTCACGGCGCGGCCGCGCTCGCTGGAGATGGTGGAGACGCGATCGACGGCGGCGGCGAAATCGGCCTTGTCGACGACCAGCTCCTTGTCGTTGTTCTGCGGAATGACCCGGCCATAGTCGGGGAAGGTGCCGTCGATCAGCTTGGAGGTCAGGACCACCTGGCCGAGCGTGAAGCGGATCTTGCCCTGCGACAGCTCGATCTTGATCTCGCTGTCATTGTCCTCGATCAGCCGCTGCACCTCGCCGACGGTCTTGCGCGGCACGATCACGCCCGGCATCTCGGCCGCGCCGCTGGGCTGCGGCAGATCGACCTGGGCGAGGCGGTGGCCGTCGGTGGCGACGGCGCGCAAGGTCGGCTGCTTGGCGGTGCCACCGGCATGCAGATAGATGCCGTTGAGATAGTAGCGCGTCTCCTCGGTCGAGATCGCGAATTGCGTGCGGTCGATCAGGCTCTTGATGTCCTTGGCGGGAACCGCGAAGGCATGCGTCATCTCGCCGGCGGCGAGATCGGGGAAGTCGCTTTCGGGAAGCGTCTGCAGGGTGAATTTGGAGCGGCCGGCGCGGATCGCCAGCACCGCGCGTTCGCCATCGCTCTCCAGCACGATCTGCGAGCCGTCCGGCAGCTTGCGCACGATGTCGTAGAACATGTGCGCCGGCACGGTGGTGGAGCCCGCGGTAGCGGTCTCGGCCGCCAGCGTTTCCGTCACTTCGAGATCGAGATCGGTCGCCCGCAGCGACAGTCGCGCGTTCTCAGCGCGGATCAGCACATTGCCCAGGATCGGGATGGTGTTGCGCCGCTCGACCACACGGTGGACGTGGCCCAGCGACTTCAGGAGTTGCGCGCGTTCGACGGTAACCTTCATTGCAATATCCGCCCGTTCCCAACTGAGCTCGTCCTGGAATGCCGGCGGGCTGAGCAGCGCCGCGGCCGATGGCACCTCGCGCCCGAACGGCGCTTTGCCAGCGTCCAGGAGCCCGAGGGGGAGCGTAAAGTGGCGCGGATGGGGCGTAAGCGCAAGAGACGGGAAGGCCGATTTTCCCATGTTTCCGCAGGCCTTTCGGCCTGTCTGGCGGATGGATCGGACCAGGAGAGAATGGCGAGGAGGCGGACCTTCTGTCCGCACCCCTTTCCGCGCGGAACGTCTATTCCTGCAGCTGCCGCTTGAGGGTTTCGACCTCGTCGTTGAGCGCGGTATCCTTGCCGACCAGCGCCTCGATCTTGCGTACGGCGTGCAGCACGGTGGTGTGGTCGCGTCCGCCGAAACGGCGGCCAATCTCGGGCAGGGACCGCAGGGTCAGCGTCTTGGCCAGATACATCGCGACCTGGCGCGGGCGCACGACATTGGCGGTGCGGCGCGACGACAGCAGGTCGGAGCGGCTGACGTTGTATTGCCGCGCCACCACGCGCTGGATGTCCTCGATCTTGATCCGCCTCGGCTCCTGCGGCCGGATCAGGTCGCGCACCTCGCGCTCGGCCATGTCGAGCGTGACCGGCTGGTTGTTGAGCTTGGAATGCGCCAGCAGGCGGTTGATGGCGCCTTCGAGATCGCGGCCATTATGGGTGATGGAACGCGCGAGATAGTCGAGCACCGGCTCCGGCACGTCGAAGCTCGCATGGTGCGCGCGGGCCGCTGCGACGCGCGACTTGAGAATGCCGAGGCGCAGATCCTCGCCGAGCGCGCCCATCTCCACCACCAGACCGCCGGCAAGCCGCGAGCGGACGCGGTCGTCGAGGCTCTCGAGGTCGGACGGCGGCCGGTCGGCTGCGATCACCACCTGCCGCCCGGCATCGATCAGCGCATTCAGCGTGTGACAGAACTCGGCCTGGGTCGACTTGCCCTGCAGGAACTGCAGGTCGTCGATGACGAGCACGTCGATGCCGCGGAGCGCCTCCTTGAAGGCCAGCGCGGTCTGCGATTTCAGGGCCGCGACGAAGCCGTACATGAACTTCTCGGCCGTGAGATACAGCACCTTGCGTTCGCCTCCGGCGTTGCCGGCCCAAGTCACGGCCTGCAGCAGATGCGTCTTGCCGAGGCCGACACCGGCATGGATGTAGAGCGGGTTGAACATCACGGGGTCGCCGCGGCGACCGTCGGCGACCTGGCGGGCGGCCGCATGAGCCAGCGTATTGGCGCGGCCGACGACGAAGCTTGCGAAGGTCAGCCGCGGATCGAGCGGCGAGCCGCCGAGCGCGTCATGGCCGGCTCCGACCGGAGTGGCGGAGGGCATGCGCATGTCGGCCGCGGGCTTGGCGTCGCTGCGCCGTGCTTCGACGGCGACGGGCGCTTCCTTGGCGGGCGGGGCGCAGCGCATGGCCGAACGCACCGACAGATCGATCCGATGCACTTCAGGCTTCTCGGCCTGCCAGCACGACAGCACGCGCTCGGCGTAATGCGCCTGAATCCAGCTCTTCAGGAAACGCGTTGGAACCGACAGATGGACGCTTTCGTCCTGAACGGCCTCGAGGTCCATCCGTGCAAACCAGCTCGTATAGACGTCCTCGCCGACGGTCGATCGCAGCCGGCCCTTCACGCGAGACCAGCGTTCCTGTTCCGAATTTGTCATGGCAGTCGCAACTTTTCGAATTGAGTGGTGGTGTCGTGTGACCGCCGTGCAGATGTCCTGACAGAAGGACGCGTCTGCCGCGGCGAGACCTCGAGCGGAAGCTCAACTCCAGACATGGCTTCGCCGTTCGGCGCGCACGCCGTCGGGCAGATCAATGCTGGAAGAAGGTGTTCTCCGCGAGGTCAGCGCATACTCGGATGCGCGAGGGGGGCGAGAGGAGGACCCATTGCCGTGCTGGCAGTGGCCGTGCTGGCCGTGTCGACCGCTAAGGGTGCGTGATCCGGAACTAGCCCATGGTGTGTAACAGCGATCTGTCCGTAAAGCATGCAACCTCCCCGCCTCACCGCGATTGCTCACGGCAAGTTGTCATCTCGCACATCCCAATGCAGCTGCGCCTGAACCCCAAGATTCAGCCGCTACGCAATACATCCCGTCCAATTGTCCACTCGCCGAGCGCAGCCGTCGCAAGTTTCAGCCGGGTCGACCGATGTCGTATTTCTCTTGTTCAAAACGGCGTAACGATGATGTTGCGCCCGAGAAATTTCGACAAAGATCCGCCGCTACCCATATTGCTATGGATACCGAACCGGCCATCGCTTTTGAAAGCGTCGCCAACGCGCACACCGCCGCCGATTTGCACGTCCGCCCCGTTTCCAAAACCGCGCTGGTCTTAAAGATCGTGGGCGCCGCGAGTGGGTTTAAGAAATACACGATGCGTTGGGACTCGCAATCCATTTGATCGGCGCACGCGTGACGAGTCTTCGGACCGCTTGCCGCGTCGCGTTGCGCGTTAAGAAAGCAAGGTTTTGAATCATCGCGAGGAATCTCGGATGTGACAAACAACATGGTCTGCCCAAAATTTCTTCATAATTTTTTTACGTTTCGGCCGAGCCCAACCGGTTTTCCAATCACTTGGTCGCGCTATGCACTTAAGTCATTTTCGAGACGATGTTTTTTGCGGTTACTTCGCGCGGGTAACTCCCGCTGCGCATGGTGCGCGAATTGAACGTGGCCGCACGTGCTCTTGACATCGACGCGCAAGCACAGCGCAGGCTTTTGCCTGTTTCAGGTGAGACAAAATTGTCACCCGCGTAAAATTACGGAACACGATCACGTAGGACTACGGAACGTGTCAGGCGCGCGCGACAGCTCGATTGTGTCGCTGCCCGCGCAGATCGTGGCGCGCCGTGATGTCGCCGTGAAATAGAAACGGCTAAAAAGAAAAAGCCCGGCGCGAGCCGGGCTATTTGCATCTTGATAGTTGGTCGGCTGGCCGGCTCACTTCGCGAGCTTCGCGATCTGATGTGCGAGGCGCGACACTTTGCGGCTGGCGTTGTTCTTGTGAACGATGTTGCGCTGCGCAGCGCGCATCAGCTGCGGCTCGGCGTGCGCCATCGCCTGCAGCGCGGCCTCGCGATCGCCCTTCTTGATCGCCTCTTCGACGGTGCGAACCGCACCGCGCATCTGCGTGCGGCGCGACTTGTTGACGATGGTACGGCGGGCAATCTTGCGCGTCGCTTTCTTGGCGGAGGTCGTGTTGGCCATGCTCTCAAATATCCTTCGGCGGCGAGCGGTCGCCGCAATCTGCGGGTGCGCGCGCGGCCCGCTCGATTGCGGCCCGACCGACGCGATGGGTTGTTCGGACGCCTCTCTGAGAATGCCATGACCGGAGCGGATCTGCTCGGCAGAGCGGCGCTGCTCAAAGAACAGCGGCGGCGGGATTGCGCCCACCGCCAATGGCGACCTTATACGGCGAGCCCCGGCGAGCGTCAACGGTCTCGAAAGCGTTCCAGGACGGCCGGAACCGCCAAAAGCGCGTTCTAAACCCCTGACGAGGTTGAATTTCCCTGGGCGCCCCGCTATGGCCTTGCTGCCCTCGAGGGCATGCGAGAGATGGCAGGTGAGGCATGATCCGCGGTTTTTTCCGTCTGGTGGGGCTGTTGCTGCTGGCCGGAAGCTTCATCTTCGTCGTCTATGACGGTGCGCGCTGGGTGGCCGATCAGGCCCTGCAGTTCACCCGTTTCGGCCAGTTCTGGAACGACGTCCATCAGTCGAGCCAGGCGGCTTTCAAGGCGTGGATCGAGGCAAAGGCTCCGTTCCTGTGGGACTGGATCGTCAAGGCGCTGCTGGATCAGCCGGTGTTCGCGGTGCTTGGCGTCCTCGGGCTCGTGCTGATGCTGGTGTTCCGGCCGCGCAAGCCGCTGATCGGCTATTCGCGCGACTGACCGCGCCGAAGGGCCGCGTAACATTGCGGCGGCTGTTGGCGTAGAGACCTATATAATCCCCGACCGAAGGTCATCGCGCCGCAGGAATCTTTCCTGCGGGCGACTGCCATGCCCGGAGACAAGCCATGTTCTTCATGCGCAAAGCCCCTTCCCTTCCGAGCGCTGCCGATGCATTGCCTGGCCGCGCCCAGCCGATCCCGACGGCAATGGCGCATTTCGTCAACGGCCGTGCGCTGCTGCCGCCCTATCCCGCCGGCCTCGAGCAGGCGGTGTTCGGGCTCGGCTGCTTCTGGGGTGCGGAACGCAAGTTCTGGCAGCTCGGTGACGGCATTCACGTCACCGCGGTGGGTTATGCCGGCGGCCATACGCCGAACCCGACCTATGAGGAAGTGTGCTCGGGGTTGACCGCCCATACCGAGGTGGTGCTGGTCGTGTTCGATCCAAGGATCATGCCTTATGAACGCCTGCTGAAGACGTTCTGGGAAAGCCACGATCCGACCCAGGGCATGCGCCAGGGCAACGATGTCGGCACCCAATATCGGTCTGCGATCTACACGTTCAGCGATGCGCAACGCGAGGCGGCCGAAGCATCCGGGGCCGCCTATCAGAAGGCGCTCGGGGCCAGGGGGCTCGGCACCATCACCACGGAGATCGCGCCGGCCGGTCCATTCTACTTCGCCGAGGACTACCACCAGCAGTACCTGGCGAAGAACCCGGCCGGCTAT
This sequence comes from Bradyrhizobium sp., assembly GCA_049802835.1. Classification (GTDB taxonomy): domain Bacteria; phylum Pseudomonadota; class Alphaproteobacteria; order Rhizobiales; family Xanthobacteraceae; genus Bradyrhizobium. Next base: position 4,270 of record JBARNF010000527.1, on the reverse strand, counting down.
TGCGGCCTCGGTGGCACCGGTGTGGCGTGCCCGATCGGCGTTGGCGTCAACGCATAGCCGGCGCGGCCTGCTGCCCAAGCCGCGCGGTGAAGCTGAAATCCCTCTCCCACCCTGTGGGAGAGGGATTTGTTTTGTGCCGAACTCCGCCGATTTTCATCGTAACCGCACTTGCGCGATGCGCGGACTACACGCGCCAACGGTTTGTTAACCTTAACCACGCATGACTAGGGCGCATCCTCTTTCAGGGATTGTTCGAGTGCGCGCGTTGTCTTTTCCGGTCATTGCCGTCGTTTCCGCGATCCTGCTGTCGGGCTGCATGCACACGGCCTCCCCCGTTGCTGTGGGCCAGCCGCAGAGCGATCTCGACGCCATGGCCTATGGGACGCCTGCCACCAGCCCGGTTGCCGCTACCGGGCAGGGCGGGGCGATCCCCGCGCTGCGCAACTCGTTCGCCGCCGCCCCGCGCGGGGGAGCCTATGTCATGCCGGCCGGCTATGCGCCGGCGCGCTCCGATTCCGTGTACCATCTCGATGCTGGCGACAAGCTGCGCGTGGTCGTCTACGGCCAGGAGGGCCTCACCAACACCTATGCGATCGATGCCGCCGGCTCGATCACGATGCCGCTGATCGGCAGCGTGCCCGCACGCGGCCGCACCACGGCCGGGCTCGCCGCCGAGATCACGGCCAAGCTGCGCAACGGCTACATCCGCGAGCCGTCGGTGGCGGTCGAGATCGAAGCCTATCGCCCGTTCTTCATTCTCGGCGAAGTACAGGCGCCCGGCCAGTATCCTTACGTGCCCAACATGACGGTGGAGAGCGCGATCGCGATCGCCGGCGGCTTCTCGCCGCGGGCACGGCGCGACGTCGTCATCCTGACCCACACCGATGCCTCGGGCGCCGCGCGCTACGAAGTGCCGCTCGGCACGTCGCTCAAGCCGGGCGACACCATCCAGGTCGGCGAGCGCTGGTTCTGATCTGAGGACGCACTCAGGACCCTCGTCCGCCACGCTTTTCGCGGGTCTCCCTCCGCTCGTCATTCCGGGGCATTCGCGCGCAAAATGGCGAAGCCATTTTGGAGCAGCGCGAATGAGCCCGGAATCCATAGCCACAACCGTTGATGGCGTGGCGAGATGCGCGTGGTGCCGCTCTTCGACAAATGACGGCCTGTGGTTATGGATTCCGGGCTCGCGCTACGATTTGAGGCCGACATGCGTCGGCCTCAAGCTTCGCGCGCCCCGGAATGACGGGAGTCGTTACTTCAGATGCTGCGCGAAGAAGGCGAGGCTGCGCGTCCAGGCGAGATCCGCGCTCGGCTTGTCGTAGCTCCCCCGCTCGTCGCAGCCGAAGCCGTGCTGGGCGCCAGGATAGACGAAGATCTCGACGTCGGGACGCTTGGCCCTGATGGTCTCGACGTCGGTCAAGGGAATGCCGGCGTCCTTCTCGCCGAAATGCAATTGGGTCGGAACGGTCGGCTTGTCCTCGGCGAAGCGCACGACGGCGCCGCCATAATAGCCGACGGCGGCCTTCAGCCCGGTGAGCTTGGTGGCGGCCGAGTAGGCAATGCTGCCGCCGAGACAGAGGCCGATGATGCCGACCGGCCCCGCATCCTTGACGGCGTCGATCGCGGCCTGGGTGTCGCGCAGCATCGCCGCCCAATCCGGATTGGCGACGAATTTCCGCGCCACGGCGATTTCGTCGGGCGAATAGCCGGAGGTGAAGTTGGGCTCGATGCGGTCGAAGATCGCGGGCGCCACCGCGACATAGCCCGCGGCGGCGAGACGGTCGCAGATGCTGCGGATGTGATGATTGACGCCGAAGATCTCCTGAATCACGACCAGCGCGCCCTTTGCTTGATCCTTGGGCGCCGCGATCGGATCGGCGCGATAGGCGCCGAGCTGGAAACCGTCCGATGCCGTCAGCTTGATGTCCTGTCCCACGTTCTGTCCTCTATGCAGTCCACGATGCGCGTTTCAGCGCCACATCCAATTGGTGCCGTAGTCCTCCTTCCAGCCGGTCAATCGTCCGCGACGGAACTTGAGGAACAGGCGATGATGGTGCGGGACCAATCCGCTGCCGCCGAGATCGCGCAACGCCAGAAAGGTCTCGTTGCCGGGCGAGCCGTTCAGATGGATCAGCGGCTGCCGCAGCACGCGCGATGTCTCACTGACATCCATCCCGAAGGCAAGCGGCGACACGTTGGATAACGTCGCTGTGAAAGGCGCGCGGCCAGATGATAGGGGACCAGATGACAGGGGAAACGCCGGTTGCGCCTCGGCGCGGCCTGTGACGAGCAGGCCGGGCAGGAGCGGGCCAAATAAGGGCAGGGCGACGGCGAGCCGCGGCATGACGCGCAAAGGTGTTCTCATCGGCTGAAATCTCCTTCGGCAGCGGCGTCGGCTGCACCTCTCCATAGCCTGCGCGGCGTTGCGATCCCAGTGCTGCCGCGGCGCACAACGCCGATTGCCGTTTCATTTCGCAAAGCGCAGTTCCAAATTCCGTTGCATCGCTGCGCCGTCGCGATCATTCTTTGCAACGGCTGGCATCGATCCGGTGGGTGCTGGCGTCCTCCAAACCGAACTTCGCCGTAAGCGAAGTCGTACGCCGGGCGGGGAAGAAACCAATGCCTAAACTTACTATCAACGGGCGGACCATGTCCGTCGACGCGGCGAATGACACGCCGCTGCTATGGGTCATCCGCGAGGAGTTGCAGATGACCGGCACCAAGTTCGGCTGCGGCGCGGGGCTGTGCGGCGCCTGCACCGTGCACGTCAACGGCGAGGCGGTGCGCTCGTGCCAGACCATGGTCGGCGACGTCACGAATAAGAAGATTACCACCATCGAAGGTCTGTCGCAGAAGGGCGATCATCCCCTGCAGAAGGCGTGGATCGCCGAGCAGGTGCCGCAATGCGGCTACTGCCAGTCCGGGCAGATCATGCAGGCGGCCTCGCTGCTCGCCAAGACCACCAGCCCGAGCAAGGAGGAGATCGTCGCGCATATGGACGGCAATCTCTGCCGCTGCATGACCTATTCGCGGATCCAGAAGGCGATCCAGCGCGCCGCGTCGGAGATGCGCACCGCGTCCAACTCGAGCGACCGGAGGGCGACATGAACCAGCACGTCAAATCCACGCCCTCGGTTGCGACCGATCTCAGCCGCCGCTCGTTCCTGGTCGGCACCGCCGCCACCGGCCTCGTGCTCGGTTATGCCGGGCTGAGCGACAGCGCTCTCGCGGCTGCGGCCCCGGCAAACTTCGAGCCCAGCGTCTGGTATGCGATCGCACCCGACGGACTCGTCACCGTGACCTGCGGCAAGGCCGACATGGGTCAGCACATTGCGTCCACCATGGCGCAGATCGTCTGCGAGGAGCTCGGCGCCGCCTGGAAGGACATGCGGGTCCAGCTCGCCTCCAACGATCCGAAGTTCAACGACCCCGTGCTCGGCGCCCAGATCACCGGCGGCAGCTGGAGCACGATGATGAACTTCGATGCGATGAGCCGCGCCGGCGCCGCCGGCCGCATCGCGCTCACCGAGGCTGCGGCCACGGCGATGGGCGTGCCGGCAATTGAGCTCGTGGTGCGCGACTCCGTCGTCATGCATCCGAAGTCCAAGAAGCAGATGAGCTATGCCGAGATCGTCAAGAGCGGCAAGATCACCAAGAGCTTCTCAGCCGATGAGCTGAAGACGATCACGCTGAAGACCTCCGATCAGTACACCATGATCGGCGTCTCGGTGCCGCAGCTCGACATCCCCGCCAAGACCAACGGCACGGCCAAATACGGCATCGATACGATGCTGCCGGGCATGGTCTACGGCAAGGTGGTGACGCCGCCGGTGCGCTTCGGCGCCACCGTCACGGCAGTGGACGACAGCGAAGCGAAGAAGGTCCCCGGCTTCATCAAGGCGGTGACGCTCGACGACAAGACCGGCTCGACGTCGGGCTGGGTGGTCGCAGTCGCCTCGACCTTCGCCAATGCCAAGAAGGCGGCGGACGCGCTCAAGATCAGCTACGACAAGGGCCCGCATGCCAATGTCAGCACCGACAGCATCATCACCGAGGCGATGCGGCTGCAGGCGCAGGACGATGCCGGGCAGTTCTTCGTCAAGGACGGCGATGCCACGGTGGCGCTGGCCGGCGCGGCCAAGGTGCTGGAGGCGGAGTACACCACCAGTATCAACATCCATGCGCCGATGGAGCCGATGAACGCGACCGCCGAGTTCAAGGGCGACATCCTGCACATCTACTCCGGCAACCAGTTCGCGACCCGCTCCGG
>JBARNF010000526.1:0-2247 GCA_049802835.1 Bradyrhizobium sp. | reverse complement strand
CACGAAGGACGGCGAAGCTTCGATACCCAAGCATTCGATCTCGTCCTGGAAGTCGGCCTCAACGACCAGGATCTTGCTCGGTTCGTCCCGCGCACTCCTTGCTACCGGCTGGCGCACGTGCCGCCGCGGCTTGCGTGGGAAGATGTCAGGCGCGTGATTGACGCGATCGACGTGACGGCGCCGTCGGGCATTCGGGACCGCGCGCTTCTGCTCCTGCTCGCCACGACCGGCTTGCGCAACAAGGAGCTGCGATCGCTTGAGCTTCAGGATATCGGCTGGCGCGCCGCCGAAGTGCTTGTGCGCCGTACCAAGGCAAGGCGCGATCGGATCGTGCCGCTCTTGCAGGAAGCGGGCGCCGCGCTCGCCGAGTATGTGCTGCATGCGAGACCAAGGATCAACAGTCAGCGAGTGTTTCTGTCCTATGTGCCGCCGGTCGGTCCGTTCAGATCCAGCGGCGCCATTTCGAGGATTGTGCGTTCTCGACTGGAGCGAAGCGGGATTGAGGTTTCCCGCATCGCCGGCGCCCACCTGGTACGCCACAGCCTCGCGACACAGCTCGTCAGGCAGCGACGACCCATCAACGAGGTCGCGGACCTGCTTGGCCATCGGAGCATCGACACCACCGCCATCTATGTGAAGGTGGCGCTGCCACAGCTCGCCGATGTCGCTCTGCCCTTTCCGGGAGGAGCATCATGAGCAGCTTCGCTAAAACACTAACGAGGCTCCGCCTCAGACCGACGAGGTGTATAGGTTGACGAGGACGGATGATGTTCAGTGGACTCCGGTCGAGCCGGCAGGGACGATGCCCTGGATATGAGAGCTTGAAGCTCGGTGGGTCCGTGGACCCGTGGACGACCGGAGCCCGCGATGAGCGTAGCACGATCGGTGGCGGAGGTCTTGCGTGATCATGTGGTGCTGGAGGTCGAAGCGATCGACCGTATGTACCTGAACGTCTATGTCCCGCAGTTGCAGACGGTGGGGGCCGTGGTGGGCTACCTGCGGGTTCATCGGGGCCAGCGTTTTGCATCGACGACGGCGGTGGTGCCGATGACCGAGGCTTTTGTTCGCACCATCGAGCATTTCGTCGGGAGCGAAGGCATCGATCTGGTTGCCTTCGAGAAGGGGCAGCGCAAGGACGAGGTTACGCAGCGCTACCTGCGGCGCTTCACCAAGAGCGAAGGTGTGCTCTATGTCGGCAAGGCCCAGGAGAAGGCGCGGGTCATGCGCACGGAGCGACGCCGCAGCCGGCGCACGGGGGGAACCTATCCGTGGATCGTGGACTCCACCGCGATGGTCAACCACTATTATTTCTACTGCGTCGACGAGGACTTCGGACCGTTCTTCCTGAAGTTCTGCTCCTACTTTCCGTACAACGCCAAGCTCTGCATCAACGGTCACGAGTATCTCAAACGCCAGCTTGCCAAACGCGGCGTGGCGTTCGAGGCGCTGGACAACGGCATCAAGTCCTGTGCCGACCCCAACTTGCTGCGTCGCCTCAGCGATGGACTGTCGGCGGGGAGGATCGATCGATTGTTGCGCAAGTGGCTCAAGCGCCTGCCGCATCCGTTTCCGCCGCGCGATCGCGCCGCGGGCTATCGCTACCAGCTCTCCATCCTGCAGGCCGAGTTCTCGCTCACCCAGGTGCTCGATCAGCCGGTGATGGGACGCATCTTCTTCGAGGAGGTGATCCGCGAGAACCTCGACATCGGTCGCCCCAGCCAAGTGAGCCTGGTGTTCGACCGCAGGGTGAGCCGGCGCACACCGGGCCAATTCCGCACCCGCGTCATCACCGACGGAGTGGCGCCTTCGCTGCACGTCGACTACAAGAAAACCCGCATCAAGCAATACCACAAGGAGGGACAAGCCCTTCGAACGGAAACCACGATCAACGACACCCGCGACTTCGCCATTGGCCGACGCATCAAAAATCTCGAGGACCTGCGCAAGATCGGCTTTGCGGCCAACCGACGTCTGCTCGACGTCCAACGCATCGGTCACGACTGCTTCATCGGCGAAGCGTCCTTCCAGAACATGCAAAAACCCGTCACTGTGAATAACCGACGCGCCGCGGCGTTGCGCTTCGCCGATCCGCGCGTTCAGGCCCTGTTGCAGGTCCTGCTTCTGTTCCTTCTCGTCCAGGGCACATTCACCCACAAGCATCTGCGCGAGCACCTTGCTCCACTGCTCGGACAAAAGCCGAGCCAACTCACCCCGGGACGGATCACCTACGACCTGCGTCGCCTGCGT
>JBARNF010000525.1:0-2222 GCA_049802835.1 Bradyrhizobium sp. | reverse complement strand
GTGCAGGCCGCCGGCGGCCTGCTGCCGGCATTGCCACCGGGCATCTCCGACGGCGTGACCGAGGAGACGCGGCGCAACAAGGCGGCGTTCGATTTCATCGTTCAGAACAACCTGTACAAGGTGTCGGGGCTGAAGGCGGCCTTCGGCAAGAGTCTGTCGTTCCCGATCGACTCGATCGAGGTGAAGGCGAATTGGATGCCGGTCAGCGCCATTCCCGCCTTCACCAACAACCGTGTCACCATCGCTCAGGTGCCGCAGCTCTACCACGTCAACAGCGCGGGCGGCGTGCAATACGCGATGGTCGCGATGCACGTCATCAGCAAGGCCGTGCCGAACTGGACCTGGGCGACGTTCGAGCACAGCCTCAATCCGTCACGCTGCGACATTCTCGGCTGCAGGGATGCGTTCGGCGCGCAGCAGCCGGTCGTGCCGTCGAACCGGGCTGCGGGACAAGGCTATCCCAACTGTGCCAAGACGCCGGCGCTGACGGCGCTGCTCAACAGCGCGGACATCGATCCTGTCTATCAGAACTACTGTCTGAAGGGCTCACAGAGCGACTTCGTCGACACCACCGGCCTGGATATTCGCGTCGGCAACTCGGTGACGGAGGATGGCTTCGTAGCGACCGCCTCCTGCATGACCTGTCACGGCCGCGCCGTATGGGACAAGAACGGGCAGCCGACCTCTCAAGCCGGCTTCCTGTCGTTCGGCCCGAATGGTCCGATCGGCCCGCTCGGTCCGCTGCTGCCGAACTGGTATTGGAGCTTCAACTCGCAGCCGCCGATCTTCCAGGGCAAGCCGGGCCTCACGCGCACTGCCACGTCGGCCGACTTCGTCTGGTCGATTCCGTTCTGCGCCATCGACGACACCCAGGCGCCGGTGCAGCCGTCCAATTGCGCCGGCAAGTGATGTTGCAAGCAGCTCTGCAAGCGACTTCGGAGGCATGACATGACTGGCCGCAAGGTCGCTCTCTCCGGCAGCCTCCGCGTTCCGCCGGAGGGCGCGGCCTTGATCGGCGAAGTCGATCCAGACGAGCCGGTCAGCGTCGTCGTTCACGTCAAGCGCCGCACGCCGGATGCGTTCGTGCCGGGCAGTGCCGGCGATCTCGCCCGCCTCACTGCCAAGCCTATCACGCGCCGCGCGCTGGCGGCGCAGCGTCGCCGCACCCATGCACGCGCCGCCGCACGGATCGAGAAGTTCGCGCTTGCGTCTGGACTGAAGGTCGGAACCGTCGACCTCGCCCAGCGCACCGTCGTGCTCGAGGGCACGGCGCGGCAGATGGCCGAGGTGTTCAGCGCCACCTTGCGGCGCTACGACGATGGCCGGCGGCAATTCCGCGCGCGGATCGGGCAACTGACGGTGCCGACCGAGATCGCGCCATGGACGCGCGCCATTCTCGGCTTCGACCAGCGCCCGCTCGCCGCGCCGGTCGACCGGGTCCAGCCGCAGGCCGGTGACGGCACTGACACCGGTCGCTGGCCGACCGAGATCGCCTCGCTCTATGGCATCCCGATCAACCGCGAGACGCCCTCGGTCTGTGTCGGCATCGTCGCGCTCGGCGGCGGCTATCTCGCGTCCGACCTGGCGACTGCGATGGCGGCGATGGACCGCCCGGTGCCGGAGGTCATCGACGTGATCGTCGAGGGTGACGGCAATCAGTTCGTCGATGGCTTCAGCCTGGCGGAGCAGGAGATCGCGCTCGATCTCCAGGTCGCCGCGAGCCTGCTGCCGAAGGCCCGCATCGTCGTCTATTTCGCCAACAACTCCACCGACAGCCTGACGCGCGCAGTGCATCGCGCGGTGTTCGACGACGTCAACCGGCCGCAGGTGGTGTCGGTGAGCTGGGGCAACAGCGAGAAGACCTGGACCGACACCAGCCGCGATGCGATGCAGGCGGTGCTCGCGGATGCGATCAGGCTCCGCGTCAGCGTCATGTTCGCCGCCGGCGACCTGCTCGCGACCGGCGGCCTTGCCGATGGCAGGCTGCACGTGTGGTTTCCGGCCTCCAGTCCCTATGCGCTCGGCTGCGGCGGCACGGCGCCGGTTCTGGACGAGACCGGCGCCGCGATCGTCGGGGAAGCGGTCTGGAAGCAGGCGCCGACCGGCACCGGCGGCGGCATCAGCGACGTGTTTCCGGTGCCGGCCTATCAGCAGGCGCTGAAGCTGCCGGTCTCGCTCAATGACGGCGCGGTGCGGCGCGGCGTGCCCGACGTCGCCTGCGC
>JBARNF010000524.1:0-3949 GCA_049802835.1 Bradyrhizobium sp. | reverse complement strand
GGGTCGGTCGGCTCGACCGGGTCCGTCTCGGCGAAGTCGGGCAGCGCGGGCGGTGGAGCGGTCGCGCGCAGCGCGACGACGTCGCTGCGCGGCACATAAGGTGGCTTCTGGCCCGACAGCGACACACAGCCGAGCCCCTCGTGGAACACGGCGCGGCTCGCGTGCAGGCCGAGCAGCGAGGCCTCCACGATCCGCAGGTCCGGCTCGACCCGGTAGCGCATCATGGCGCGCAACCGGCGCAGGCCGGGGCGCTCCATGGTCTCCGCAAACACTGTGTGCGGATCGAGGCCGGAGACAAACGTCTTGGCGCATATCATCTCGGCGACAGTGGTTGTCGCGGTCCGCAGCGCCCGGTCGGGCCGATAGGTCAGCCAGCCCGCCACCAGCAGAGCCGCGAACACCAGGAAGCCGACCACGAATCTTCGTAAATGCACCAGAACGTCCGACGCCGTCTTGCCGGCCAGCCTCGCTGTGCCCTGGCGTTCTTCTAACCCGCCTTCGCCACCGCGCCAACGGACGGAAGCGCTCGAACGGGCACGGTGGGCGGCGGCAAATCGTCATCCGGGGCAACGACATCCGGTATCGCGCGTGGGAACCGAGCGGTCGAATGTCGTGATCGTCAGCGCCCCGCGGCCGTGGCGCCCTTGCTGCGCGGATCGGGGGCGCCGATCAGCCCATCCGATGTCACCAGGATCGAATTTGCAGAGGTCCGTCCCATCGGTTCCTCGATCTTGTGACCCCGCGCGCGCAGGTCAGCGAGAACGTCATCGGCGAAGCCCTTCTCGATCCGCACCTCGTCGGGCATCCATTGATGGTGCAGGCGCGGGGCGGTGACGGCCTGCCGGACATCCATCTGATAGTCGAGCACGTTGACGATCACCTGCAGCACGGTCGAGATGATCCGGCTGCCGCCGGGCGAGCCCGTCACCAGCACCGGCTTGCCGTCCTTCAGCACGATGGTCGGCGACATCGACGACAGCGGCCGCTTGCCCGGACCCGGCAGGTTGGCCTCGAACCCGACCAGGCCGAAGGCGTTGGAGGCGCCAGGTGCTGCGGTGAAATCATCGAGTTCGTTGTTGAGCAGCACGCCGGTGCCTTCGGCGACGAGGCCGACGCCGTAAGGAAAGTTCAGCGTGTAGGTGTTGCTGACGGCGTTGCCGTCATTGTCGATCACCGAGAAATGCGTGGTGTTGCTGCCCTCACGCAGCGGCTTGATGTTGAGGACGTCGCCGGCGCTGGTGGCGCGCGCGAGATCGATGCCGGCGCGCTGGCGGGCGGCATAGTCCTTCGACAGCATTGCGCGCACCGGCGCATCGATGAAGGCGGGATCGCCGAGATAGCGGGCGCGGTCGGCATAGGCGCGCTTCATGGCCTCGATCAGGAGATGCAGCGAGGCGGGCGAGCCCTGCTTGAGCTCGCCGAACTCGAAGCCCTCGAGGATGTTCAGCATCTCGACCAGCACGGTGCCACCCGAGGACGGCAGCGGCATCGAGACGATGTCATATCCGCGATAGGTCCCGCGCACCGGCGTGCGCTGCACCGGCTGATAGGATTTCAGATCCGCTGCCGTCATGATGCCGCCGGCGTCCTGGATCGCCTTCGCGAGTGTCTCGGCGACGGCACCTTCGTAGAAGCCGCGCGGGCCCTGCTCGGCGATGGCGGTGAGCGTTGCCGCGAGGTCGCGCTGGACCAGCCGGTCTCCGGCCGCGAGCACCGTGCCGTCGGGACGCATGAAGATCGCGGCCGAGGGTTTCCATTTCGCCAGCCGCGGCGCCATCATGGGCAGGGTGACGGCGACGTCATCCGCGACCGCGATGCCGTCGCGCGCCAGCACAATCGCGGGATAGAGGAGTTGCGCCAGCGTGAATTTGCCCGAGCCGTATTTTTCCAGCGCCAGCGCGAGACCGGCGACCGTCCCGGGCACGCCGATCGACAGCGCCGAGTCGCGCGATTTGGCATTGTCGGGCTTGCCGTCGGGACCGAGGAAGACGTCGCGCGTCATCGCAGCCGGGCCGGTCTCGCGATAGTCGATCGCGACGTCCTCGTGGGTCGCGGCCAGATGAATGACCATGAAGCCGCCGCCGCCGATGTTGCCGGCGACGGGGTAGGTCACGGCCATCGCAAACCCCGTTGCGACGGCTGCATCGACCGCATTGCCGCCGAGCGCGAGAACGCGCTCGCCGACCTGGGCGGCGATTTTCTCCTGCGCCACCACCATGCCATGGGCGGGCGGCTGCGCGGGCAAGGCGACGTTGGGCGGCTGGGGGATATCGACCGCTTGCGCGTCGAGCGCCCGCACCGGCATGCTGCTCGCGAGCAGCACCATGAAACCCGCGACGAGTGTCCGTCGATCAATCGTGAACGTGGCCATCGAATTTCTGCCGTTGCTGCCATCCGCCTGCGACGGTCGGATGTTATAGGGCCGCGCCGCCGGCGCAAAACGCGACGCCGTGATCGCAGAGGACTTTCGAATGGCCGTCACCACGATCGACACCTCCGGCGCGGCCGGACGCGGACGATATCCCGGACGGGCCGCCGTCGTCAGCTGGATCTTCTTCGATTGGGCGGCGCAGCCCTATTTCACCCTGATCACGACCTTCGTGTTTGCGCCATATTTCGCCGCCCATGTCGCGCCTGACCCGGCCAGCGGCCAGGCGCTGTGGGGCTTTGCCACCGCGGCAGCCGGCATCGTCATCGCGCTGTTGTCGCCCGTGCTCGGCGCCATCGCCGATGCGACCGGGCGGCGCAAGCCGTGGATCGCCGCCTTCGGCGCGATGCTGGTGATCGGCGCGTCGCTGATGTGGATCGGACGGCCCGATACGCCCGAGCTGATTCCGCCGCTGCTCGCGGCTTACGTGATCGCGACCATCGGCGTCGAATTCGCCACCGTGTTCAACAATGCGATGATGCCGACCCTGGTGCCGCCCGAGCGCATCGGGCGCCTGTCCGGCACCGGCTGGGCGACCGGCTATATCGGCGGCATCGTCTCGCTCATCATCGTGCTCGGCTTTCTCGCGGCCAATCCCGACACCGGCCGCACGCTGTTCGGGCTCACACCGCTGTTTGGTCTCGACCCCGTGACGCATGAGGGGGACCGCATCTCCGGTCCGCTCACCGGGCTCTGGTTCATCGTCTTCGTAGTGCCGATGTTCCTGTTCACGCCGGACTATCCGGCGCGGCACCGGCTCGGCGCCGCGGTGCGCGAGGGCATCGGTCAATTGAAGGAGACGCTGCGCAGCCTGCCGCAGCAGCGCGACATCGCGCTCTTTCTCGTCGCCAACATGATCTACACCGATGGCCTGGTGTCGCTGTTCGCGTTCGGCGGCATCTATGCCGCCGGCACCTTCGGCTGGAATACGATTCAGATCGGCACCTTCGGCATCATCCTGGCGGCCGCCGGCACGCTGGGCGGCTGGCTCGGCGGCAAGCTCGATGATTTGCTGGGACCGAAGCGCGTCATCGCCGGCAGCATGACGCTGCTGCTGCTTGCGATCATCGCCATTCTTCTCGTGAGCCGGGATTCGATCCTGTTCATTCCGGTGGCGCCGGCGGTGCCAGGCGGGCCGCTGTTCGCCTCGATGCCGGAGCGCGCCTATCTGCTGCTCGGCTGCGTCATCGGCGCCTGCGGCGCGCCGCTGCAGGCGGCCTCGCGGTCGCTGCTGATCCGGATGGCGCCCCGGGATCGCGTCGCGCAATATTTCGGCCTGTTTGCGCTGACCGGGAAGGTGACGTCCTTCATCGGTCCGCTGCTGATCGGCCTCATCACGGCGGCCACGGCGAGCCAGAAGGCGGGCATGGCCGTACTGGTGCTGTTCTTCGCGGTGGGATTGGTGCTGCTGGCGCGGGTCAAGTCAGGCTCACCGTCTCCTCGTAGCGCTTGAAATTCTCCGCCGTCATTCCGGGGCATTCGCGCGCAAGATGGCGAAGCCATTTTTGAGCAGCGCGAATG
>JBARNF010000523.1:0-8923 GCA_049802835.1 Bradyrhizobium sp. | reverse complement strand
GGCGCAGGGCGAGCGCTTCTCCGACATGGTGCTCGGCCTTGCCGAGCGGCAGCGCTCGGCCGTGGCCGGCGGCCGCAGCGGCACGACGAAATCGCGCGCAGCCGAGTAGCGACGCGGCTTGGCACGGCCGAGAGAGGCGGTGTTGGCACGAGGCCGTCATCGAGCTATGCCATCCGCATACGATGATCGTTCTGCAACGTCAGCCGCCGGCCATGACAACCTGCCGCATTCACGTCACCGGAGCGTCGGGGGCGGGCACCACGACCCTTGGCCGCGCCGTCGCCACGGCGCTCGCCGTGCCGCATCACGATACGGACGATTACTTCTGGCAGCCGACCGAGCCGCCTTACCGCGAGATGCGTCCCGCTGTCGACCGGCTGCGCTTGATGTCCGAGATGTTCGTGCCCCGCCCGAAATGGGTGCTGAGCGGATCATTGCAGGGCTGGGGTGATCCGCTCGTCCCGCATTTCGACCTCGTGGTTTTCCTGTACACGGCGAAGGATCTCCGGCTGCAGCGCCTGCGCAGGCGTGAGGCGATGCGCTACGGTCCCGAGGCCACGGCGCCCGGCGGCGCGCGCCATCGGGACAGCGAGGAGTTCATCGCCTGGGCATTGGACTACGATGACGGGCGCATGGCGAGCCGCACGCTGGCAAAGCATCAGGCCTGGCTGGCGGCGTTGTCATGTCCGGTGCTGCGCCTGGACGGCGCGAGCCCCTTGGCGGAGCTGACGTCACGGGTCGTTTGTTCGGTCCAGGCGACGTGATTGGACGAGGGCAGCTCACGATGCACTGCGCCCGCAACAATTCCGCCCCATCTTCGCAGCCGCCCGCCTTCTGCTGGCTTTGGATGTCGGCCATCATCTCGCGGCGGTAGAACTACGGAAAAGACTGCCTTTTGGCGTGCGTCTTAACGATGACGGAACAAATTGTATCAATTCTGCGCGGATCAACTTCGGTCATCGGGCGCGAGTTGTCCCGGTCGGTCCGCGCATCTGAAATGAGATTAGCACCCGGAGGTTACTTTGTTGTTTCGCTCGAACACCCGCTCGGACGCCGAGGCACAGCTCGCCGCCCTCAGTCGCGCGTCGGCCGTGATCGAATTCCGGCTCGACGGAACGATCATCACCGCCAACAAGAACTTCCTCGATGCGCTCGGCTATCAGCTGCAGGAGATTCAGGGCAAGCACCACAGCATGTTCGTGGTGCCGGCGGAGCGCGACAGCGCCGCCTACCGCGAATTCTGGGCGGCGCTGGGCCGCGGGGAATTCCAGGCCGCTGAATTCAAGCGCGTTGCCAAGGGCGGCGGCGAAATCTGGCTCGAGGCATCCTACAATCCGGTCCTCGACAGCTCCGGCAAGCCGGTCAAGGTGGTCAAGTTCGCGACCGACATCACCAAGCGGAAGCTGCGCAGCATGGCCGACGCGTCGAAGCTCGCCGCCATCGATCGCGCGCAGGCCATGATCGAGTTCAAGCTCGACGGCACGATCGTCGATGCCAACCAGAACTTCCTGCACGCGCTGGGCTACCGCCTGGACGAGATCCAGGGCAATAACCACAGCATGTTCATCGAACCGGCGCTGCGCGACAGCCCGGCCTATCGCGAATTCTGGGCCGCGCTCAATCGCGGCGAATACCAGGCGGGCGAATACAAGCGTATCGGCAAGGGCGGCAAGGAAGTGTGGATCCTGGCCACTTACAATCCGGTGCTCGATGCGTCCGGCCGGCCGATCGGCGTGGTCAAGTTCGCCACCGACGTCACCGCGCAGAAGCTGAAGAACGCGGATCTCGCCGGCCAGATCGAGGCGATCGGCAAGTCGCAGGCCGTCATCGAGTTCAACATGGATGGCACGATCGTCACCGCGAACGACAACTTCCTGCGCGCGCTCGGCTACACCCTGCCTGAGATTCAGGGCAAGCACCACAGCATGTTCGTCGAGCAGTCCGAGCGGGACGGCTCCTCCTACCGCGAGTTCTGGGCCAACCTGAACCGTGGTCAGTACCAGGCCGCCGAATACAAGCGCATCGGCAAGGGCGGCAAGGAAGTCTACATCCAGGCCTCCTACAACCCGATCCTCGATCTCAACGGCAAGCCGTTCAAGGTCGTCAAATATGCCACTGACGTCACGAGGCAGGTGCTGGTCCGCATGGGCAACGAGCGCGTCCGCGCCATGATGGAGTCGGTGGCGGCGGGCGCCGAGGAGCTCAACGCCTCGGTGCGGGAGATCTCCGAAGCCATGACCAAGTCGCGCGAGACCGCGATGGGCGCGGTGGACCGTGTGACCGCCGTGGATGCGCAGGCCCAGCGCCTGTCCGAGGCCGCCCAGGCCATGAGCGGCATCGTCGAGATGATCCACAGCATCACCGGCCAGATCAACCTGCTGGCGCTGAATGCCACGATCGAGTCGGCCAGGGCCGGCGAGGCGGGCCGCGGCTTCGCCGTCGTCGCGTCCGAGGTCAAGAACCTGGCCACCCAGGCGAAGAGTGCCACCGACAAGATCGCCCAGGAGATCGAGAGCCTCAACAACATCTCCGGAGGCGTGGTCACCTCGTTGGGCTCGATCAAGCAGGCGATCCAGAATGTCAGCGAATACGTGACGTCGACCGCGGCCGCAGTCGAGGAGCAGAGCACGGTGACGAGCGAGATGTCGTCCAGCATGGCCCGCGCCGCCACCGAAGCTCAGGCCCTGGCCGCCCGCGCCGCCTGACGCGGTCGGGGACGAGTCGATCCGCTGCGACCCGTGCTCGCGGGCCGCAGCGCGCAATGCGAACCGAAGTTGCCGCTCAGACTGCCATGTGCAGCGTCGCCGTCGCCGGAATCCATCGAGACGCTTTGATGCGCGGCGTCATGCCCGGCGCGGCTCCTTTGGGGGCAGCGCGTAGGCGGATCAGCGAAGCGTGATCCGCCGCTCCACTCCACGGCGCAACTCATCCTGCTGCATCACAACCACCGTCATTCCGGGGCAAGGCCGCAGGCCTTGAACCCGCAATCTCGATATTGTCTCGCGTCTGTTCCGAACACTTTCGAGATTCCGGATTCAATCGTCACGCCCCGGCGGGCATCGGCTGCTCCGGACAATTGATCAGCCGCGCCGGCGTGCCCACGGCGGTGCAGCCGGCCGGCACGTCCGTCGTGACGACGGCGCCGGCGCCGATCATGGCGAAGTCGCCGATCTCGACATCGCCCAGGATCGTGGCCCCCGAGGACAGCAGCACGCCGCGGCCGATCCGCGGGCTCCGGCCGGGAAGCGCGTCCTGTCGTCCGACCGTGACGTTCTGCAAAATGGTCGCGTCGTCGCCGATGGCGGCAAAAGCCCCGATGACGATGCCGGTGGCATGATCGAGAAACACCGACGCCCCGATCGTCGCCGAGGGATGGATGCTCACCTGGAGCGACATCGACGACTCGGCCTGGAACAACAAGGCGAGGTCGAACCGTTCGTTGCTCCAGAGCCAGTGTGAGACGCGAAAGACCTGCAGCGCGATGTAGCCTTTGTAGTTGAGCAGCGGTGGCAGCAGCGCCATCGTCGCGGGATCGCGGAGTGCAATCCCGTTCAGATCCCGATGGGCCGCCGCAACGAGATCCGGCGCAGCCAGATGAGCCTCGCGCGCCACCGCCGCAAACTGCGCGCGCGCGGCTGCGTCGTTGCCGAGGCGGATGCCGATCTGGTGAGCGACGACGCTGCCGAGATCGGCGTGATCGAGGACCGCGGCTGACAACGAGCGGCCAAACACGGGATCGGCCGCCATAGCCACCTCGGCTTCGTGCCGGATCGACTGCCAGAGCTCGCAACTGGATGCGTTCGGGATGTCGGTCATGGCCCTGGCTGCTCGGTTGCCGATGGAGATGCCAATATAGCGTGACCCGCGTCGGATCGAAACCTGGATCGTTCTCGCTTGGCTCGTCGTCAACTTCCCCGGGAAGGCTGCCGTTTGTTATAAGGCGACATCTCTTCACGAACGCGGGATGTCTCGGTCGTGCCAAACCGTCGTCAAATCCTCTCGGCATTGGGGGCCGTGGCCATGTCTTCGCAGCTTCCGCCGGCCTCGGGACATCAACAGCCCACGTCCGAGGAGGCGTTTGCCGCTGACGTGACCCGGCGCCTCGACCGGGCGATCGCCGAGCGGCGCATCTGGAACATCCACGGGTTGCTCGTTGTTCAGCATGGAAGGCCCATCGTCGAACGCTATTTCGAGGGCCAGGATCGCACGCGGGGCGTCGGCGACCTCGGCACCGTGACCTTCACGGCGGAGACGCTGCACGACCTGCGATCCTGCTCGAAGAGCATCGTGGCTCTGCTCTACGGAATTGCTCTCCAGCAGGGAAAAGTGCCGGCGCCCGATCAGCCCTTGCTATCGGCCTTCCCGGAGTATCGCGACCTCGCCGATCCCGCGCGCTCGCAACTGACGGTGCACCATGCGCTGTCGATGACGATGGGGACGGACTGGGACGAGAGCAGTCTCCCCTATGCGGACCCGCTCAACAGCGAGATCGCGATGGACAACGCGCCGGATCGCTACCGTTACATCCTGGAGCGCGCGGTCGTCGACGCGCCCGGCACGCACTGGACCTATTGCGGCGGAGCGACCGCCTTGCTCGCCCGCCTGATCGCCAAGGGCTCCGGCCAGTCGCTCCACGGCTTTGCGCGCGCGCACCTCTTCGAGCCGCTCGGCATGGGACCGACCGAGTGGGCGGCGGGGCCCGATGGCGAGCCCTTCGCCGCGTCGGGCGCGCGCATGTCGATGCGCGATCTCGCACGGATCGGGGCATTGATGCTGTCCGGCGGCCGGATCGACGGCCAGCAGATCGTCCCTGCGGAGTGGATCACGCGGTGCACGACGCCGATGGTCAGCGCGGACGAGCTTCGCCGCTATGGTTACCAGTGGTTCCTCGTCGATGTCGCCTTCGGCAAGCCGCGGGGATGGGCCGTCGGCCGCCTGGAGCGGATGTGGATGGCGCAGGGCGAGGGCGGCCAGCGCCTCTTCATCATCCCCGCTCTGCAACTGGTCATCGCGATGACGGCGGGCAATTATGGGACCGAGGATCAGGGCATTCCGCCGACCCGCGTCCTGCGCGAAATCGTTCTGGCTGGTATCGCTTAGCGCGTAGGGCGGATCAGCGAAGCGTGATCCGCCGCTTCAGTGTGGTCGCGACGAACCCGTCATTTGTCGGAGGTCTTTATTGGCCATCAACCTTGTGCGCCAGACTGCGCGAGGACTTCATCAATCCTTGCTGCTCGCAACTCAGCCGGGTGGGGCCGTCGATGGAGCAGCGCTTCACGTTTGATCGGATCGTTGGCGTCTACAGTCGGACGTGGCGGAGCCATTTTCCAAAGTCGCTGGGCCCTGGCAGAAACGTCAGTTCTGTGCCGTCCGGGCCGCTGCGGCGGCTAGGCCTGCGCCAATCAGAAGCGTGCCGCCCGTCTTGTTGAAGAGGCCGATGGCTCTTGGATTCCGCACGAGCGAGCGTGCACGCGACGCAACCAGCGCATATGCAAAGGCATTGGTGAAAGCCAGGACGAGAAAGGTGACCTCAAAGATGATCATCTGAGTGATGAATGCGCTGTTCGGACTCAGAAATTGTGGAAGGAAGGCCACGAAGAACGTGATGCTCTTGGGGTTGAGCGCAGTGACGATCCAGGCGTGACCCAGCATCTTGAACGCCGAGGCTTTGTCTGTTCGTGGTACGGCGTTCAAGGAACCGCCTGCCCGCCACAGCTTGATCCCGAGCCAGACCAGATAAGCCGCGCCGATCCACTTGAGCGTGGTGAACAGGACTGCTGAAGTCGCCAGCAACGCGCCGACACCCAGCATGGACAGGGTCATGGCGGTGAAGTCACCGAGCGCGACGCCGACCGCCGTCGGCAGCGCGGTTCGCCACCCCTGGCCCAGCGCATAGGAAACGACGAGCAGAACGGTCGGCCCGGGGATCACGAGGAGTATGATGGACGTCCCTGCAAACGCGAGCCACGTCTCGATTGTCATGCTGTCCATCCTTCAGATCGCGAACCCACACCAACAATAGACCTATGAGAATAGAGCAACTTTCCGTCCGGGTCCAACGCAGACCGCGGGTGCGGGGCCGCTCCTCTGCCCGCGACAAAAAAGCTGACGACCAATGTCGGACAGCCGCGGGTCCGATCGTCCTCGGAGAAGGCATTGGAGGAACCTGACATGACCATCCCCAGAATAGTCTCGCAGGCCGACTGGACCGAAGCGCATCGCGCTCACCTCGCCAAGGAAAAGGCGTTCATCAGACAGCGCGATGCGCTCGCCGCCGACCGGCGCGCCTTGCCCTGGGTCAGGGTCGAGAAGGACTATGTCTTCCAGACACCGCAAGGGCCGGTGCGCCTCGGCGGTCTGTTCCAGGGCCGCAGTCAGCTCATCATCTACCATTTCATGATGGCGCCGGGCGACCCGCACCGCTGTCCCGGCTGCTCGTTCCTGTGCGACCATATCGACGCTGCGAACCAGCATCTTCGGCATCACGATGTCAGCCTGGTCGTGGTGTCGCGTGCGCCGCTTGCCGAGATCGCGCCGTTCAAGGAGCGCATGGGGTGGAGCTTCGACTGGGTGTCGTCGGAGGGGAGCGATTTCAATTTCGACTATCAGGTCTCGTTCTCCGAGGAGCAGATCGCATCGGGCACGGCCTGGTACAATTTCGCTCCGCTGAGAGGTCGGTCGCCGGAGCTCCCGGGCCTGACCGTGTTCACCAAGGACGGCACCGGCGACATCTTCTGCACGTTTCAGGTCCGTTCCCGCGGCGGCGATCCGCTGATCGGCGCCTATCATTATCTCGACCTCACGCCGAAGGGGCGCAACGAGACCGGACGCGGCAACCTGTCAGACTGGGTGCGGCTGCATGACGAATATGATGAGGGCGGCGATCGCGCCTGCCATTGCGGCTCGTAGGTGAGCCTTATTGCCGCGGCAGCGTCACCGTAATATCCGCTATCGTGGTTGAAGGGGGCGGGACCTGCAAGGCGGCAGTCTGCTCGCGGTCGACGCGGCCGAGCTCGGGCATGCGGATCAGGACCGAATGCCGTGTAGTCGGAAGTTGCCGCGTTCGCGTAAGAGTGCCAGGCTGGACCAGGCTCTTGTCATGATGGCTCGATCTGTTGGGCGGAGGGTTTGGTCAACGCTATCGGCACCACATGCAAGCCGACACCCACGAGAACGATGGCGGCCGACAGAAGGACTTGTGCATTCAGGTGTTCTCCTAGCAGCAGCGCGGCCAGTGCAACGCCGAATACAGGGATCAAGAGCGCGACGGGTGACGTGGACGCAAGCCCAATCGTAGCAATGGCTCGTCCCCACAGAATCTGTGCCACGACGAAGGATGCAATCGCGACATAGGCTACGGCCAACCAACCGGCGAGCGGCGCTTGCGCCAGCGCTTCAGCGACCCGCGGGGCATCCGGCAGCATCAACGTGCGGGCGGCCCACACGGCGGGCAGACAGATCAATGCGCTCGCGCTCTGCAGACGGATAACCCTTTCGGACGTCTGCTTGAGAGTCATGTTGGCCATGGCCCAACCCGCGGCCGATAGCAAGCATACGAAACTGGCGACCAATGGCGCCTTGCTCCCGCCGGTGGCCAGCACGCCGACGAGGCCGGCTACGCCCAACACGCTTCCGACAATCGTGGTCGTGCGCACCGCTTCGCCCAATATCAGGCAGCCCAGAGCCAGCGACATGAAGACCTGGAACTGGATCAGTAACGCTGCGAGCCCGGGTGATAGGCCCAGCTGAATGGCCAACGTGGATAGCAGATATTGTCCGATGCCGGAGCCGATCGTGTACGTCAGCAGCGTGCGCGCAGGCACATGAGGCCAGCCGACAAATGGGATCAGCGCGGCGATGACCGCGAAACGCAATGTCGTCAAAAGATATGGATCGAAGTAGTCAAGAGCAATTCGTACTGCGACGAAATTGCCTCCAAAAAGAACAGCGGCGCTGAATGCGGCTGCGTAAGCACTGCGCCTGTGCATCACGCTTGCACATCCGGACCGAAGACGTCGACGAGCATAGCGCGGTCCGCGCCTCCGATAAGAGTTCGCCTCAATGCACACAATTTCGGCAATGACCGACTCATCATCGTGATGTTGAAATTGTTCACTCTTGCAACCTGTCTATATTTCGGTCCGCTCTATAAACAATTCCTTGTCGATAGCAAATGATATGTCCGCCGGATGTCGCGCGCGCGACATGTTTCAAATCTTGTCTCGCATATCGGATGTTGCGGAGAAACCACTCCAATCCAGCTCCAATCGCTTTTTGCAAGACGACGCCCTTGCGCTACAATGCTACCTAAAGTAGATGAGCGCGGCGCTCGCGGATTCGCCGACGAGAGCTTTGCAACTCGATGTCGAGCGGCGCTCGAGAACCCTACGGCCTTCTGCGACGCTATCTCACGCAATCCTTATGTCATCTCACCTCCTTACGTCATCTCACCAAAGGCTCTCGGCTTTTGGTGAAGAATGCGTGCCTCTCAAGCTTGGCAAGACTCGATCGGCGAACTTCAAAATCTAGACGGACATCCCGATGTGCGGCAGCGGCGCAACGGGGCCAGACGAAAGACAATCGATATGACAATTCGAAAGATACGATGTTTCGACGATCTGCTCTCCATTCCCGACAAGAGCGCACCAGTCGTGACATTGTTTAGCGGCGGTCTGGACAGCTCGTATCTGCTGTCGTTCTTGTTCGAAGCTGGCTTCACGAATGTAACCGCGCTTTGTGTTGACCTCGGCGAGGGGATCGAAGTCGAGACGTTGGAGAGGACGGCCCAGCGATTTGGCGCGGAGTTGCTGATCGAGGACGGCAAGGTGGAGTTTGCCGACCATTACGTGAAACCGGCCCTTAAGGCGCACGCGAAATATCTCGATATATTTCCCGTGAGTTCGTCTCTTGCGCGCCCCTTGAT
>JBARNF010000522.1:0-13739 GCA_049802835.1 Bradyrhizobium sp. | reverse complement strand
ACCCATCGGTAGTGGCGATGGTGGGCACGGCGCGCCGGGGAACGGTGCAAGCCCACCATTACCCGCGCGCCTTTGCCCACCCTACGCGACGGTGATTGTAGGTTCGCCTGTTTCATCCTTGAACCCGAATGCTCTGTGATCCTACTATCCCATCGTCGGTGCAAATACGCGTGGGCGTTACATGACATATCGAGGCTTGGTTCTGTCGTTGCTGGCGCTGACGTTCTTGACCGGCCGTGTCACCGCACAGACAGGCGCAGGCGCAGCGCCCTCCATCTGTAGCAAACTCGGCGAGGATGGGGCAGTGGACTCGGAAGCGGCCTGCCTGCGTGAGCTGCGCGGCCGCGTCAGCCGCAACGGCGAAACGCTGACCATCCGGCTCGAGACCGGCAAGCTGAAGACGTACCGGAATGATCCGAAAGCTTGCCAGAACGACGACGCGCAGCATTGCGTCAGTTACGTCCTGCTGGGTTATCATCCGGAGGCAAGGGTCTACGCCATCCGATTATCCTTTTACGAAGGCAGCGGCGTCCAGTTGCTCGGCGCGCGCAGCGGCGCAACCCTGGATCTGAGCGGACGGCCATACTTCACGCCGGATGGCTCCCGCTTCGTCGCCATCGACAACGACTATGTCCATGGCGGCGAGCATGATCTTTCGATCGGCGCGGCTGTGAATGGTAAGCTGGCTATGGAATGGCAGTCTCCTCGCGTGGACGAGTCGCGGGAATGGCGGTTCGAGCGCTGGATCGACAATGATCGCGTCGCGCTGCAGGTCTTTCCCGCCGACAGTGGGCAGAAGTGCCCGGTGGACGAGTGTAAGGCGTTCCTGGTCCGCTTCGGCCAGGGCTGGACCGCTCGTCCCTCGCCCCTGCCGTGGTAGCCACACGATTGGCCGTGCCCACCCTCGGAGTTCTTACTCACAGCTGAGCCTCGATCGCGGCTTTGTCGATCACCGACCACACCTGCGCGATTCTGCCGTCGCGGAATTCGTAGAACACGTGTTCGGCAAAGACGATGCGCCTGCCATTGATGGCGAGCCCGAGAAACTCGCCTCGAGGCCTGCAATCGAAGCTCAGAATGCTCGCAACATGGGGTGGATCTGACAGCAACAGGCGAATGTCGAAGCGAAGGTCGGGAATGTCGGCGAAGTTACCGACCAGCATGTCGCGATAGCCGGAGAGCCCGATGGGCCGGCCGTTGTGGACGACATCATCATGCACGAACTCCCCGAGCTGGGGCCAGGCCTGCGCGTTCAGGCAGGCGATGTAGGCGCGATAAATCTCGGCGAGCTCGGGTCTGGTCATGCGCGGCTGCTTCAATGCGGTGGCGTAGACAACACCTCGCCATGTGCGCGGTTCCCAGCAGGCAGCGCGCAACATGCCGTTCGTGGCCGGGATGCGTCCTGCAACAATCGGTCTCGCCGCGCATCCCATTGTGCAGCAGCGAAGTCCATCACATCATCGCGATGCGGGCCCTTGGCATCCGCCTTGTCGGGCTGCCCCGTCTGCCCTAATCCTGAAGGCCGCGAGGCATTCGAGTCCTGTAGCCATAAGCGGGATCGTTCGCGCCACCAGGGAGGCTCCATGAAGAAGCTCGTCATCGCCGCAGCCGCGGCGTTCACCATGATCGTCACGCCACTCGCCGCGGCACCTCTGCCCGAGGCCAAGCCCGACGACGTCGGTTTCTCGCAAGGCGGCCTCGCCCGCATGGACGACTTCTTTGCCCGCGAGATCGCGGCCAAGCGCGTGCCGGGCGCGGTCGTTGCGATCGCGCGTGACGGCAAGCTCGTGCACTACAAGGCTTACGGCCAGCTCGATCCGGTCAAGGGCACGCCGATGCCGCTCGATGCGATCTTCGCTTTGGCCTCGATGACCAAGCCGATGGCCGCCGTCGGTGCGCTCACCTTGATGGAGCAGGGCCGGCTGCCGCTGCAGGCGAAGCTGTCCGACTATTATCCTGGATTTGCCGACATGAAGGTCGGCGTGGTGGAGGAAAATGGATCGCTGCTGCTGGTGCCGCAAGCGCGTCCGATCCTGATCCATGATCTCTATCGCCACACCTCGGGCCTGATGTACGGCGGGCGGCCTGATAGTTCGAGCCCGGTGGCGCGGCTCTATCCCGACGGCATCGCGCCGGCGATCGAGGGCGACACCCAGGCCTTCATCGAGCGCATCACCAAGCTGCCGCTGGCGCACCAGCCGGGCACGCAGTTCGAATACGGTTTCTCCATCGACGTGCTCGGTGCCGTCGTCGAGAAGGTCTCAGAGCAGCGTCTCGGGGAGTATCTCTCGAACAATTTGTGGAAACCGCTCGGTATGGTCGATGCGACGTTCGCGCCGTCAGACGCGCAGCGCCCACGGCTGGCGCGGCCGTTTCCGAACGATCCGCTGACCGGCAAGCCGCAGGCGATCAGGCTGCTGGACACGCCGACCAAGTCGGATTGTGGCGGCGCCTGCTCGTTCGCGACCATCGGCGACTATGTCCGCTTCGGCCAGATGCTGCTCAATGGCGGCGAGCTCGATGGCGCGCGCATCCTGAGCCCCAAGACCGTGCATCACATGACCTCCAACCATCTCGGGCCGGAGATCAAGAACACCGTGGCTGCGATCGAGCCTCACCGCGCCGGCTTCGGCTTCGGGCTCAGCGTCGCCGTGCGCACCAGCGAGGGCCTGTCCGCCGTGCCCGGCAATCCCGGCGAATTCAGCTGGAACGGCGCCTTCGGCACGCAGTTCTTCTGCGATCCCAAGGAGCGTCTCGTCGTCGTGATCGGCACGGCGGCCCCCGGGGACTTACGCAAATATTATCGCGAGCAGGTGCAAGACATCGTCTATGGCGCGATGGTACGATGATTCATGCTCACAGTTCACCACCTCGGCAAATCTCAATCCGAACGCATCGTCTGGCTCTGCGAGGAGCTGGAGATTCCCTATGAGTTGAAGTGCTACACGCGCGACGCCCGCACCATGCTGGCGCCGGCGGAGTACAAGGCGCTGCATCCGATCGGCTCGGCGCCGGTCATTACCGACGGCGATCTGGTGCTGGCGGAATCCGGCGCGATCGTCGACTACATCGCCATCAAGTATGGCCACGGCCGGCTGCGGCCCGGCCCTGATGATCCTGACTTCGCGCCGTTCCTGTACTGGTTTCATTTCGCCAACGGCACCTTGCAGCCCGGCATGGGCCGGGTGATGATGCTGAACCGGCTGCATCTCCCGGACGACAACGCCGTGCTCGGCATGATGCGGGCGCGGCTCGACCGCGCGTTCGCATCCGTCGAGGCGCGCTGCGGCGAGGCGGACTACCTGGCCGGACGCACGCTCACCACGGCCGACATCATGACGGTGTTCTCGCTGACCACGATGCGCTACTTCCTGCCCTATGATCTCGCGCCATTTCCCAACATCCGCGCCTATCTCGCGCGCGTCGGCGCGCGGCCGGCCTATCAGCGCGCGATGACCAAGGGCGATCCGGGCATGACGCTGTTGTTGGACTAAGGCGCGCCGGCGGATTGCAGGAAACGCCTGGCTCCAAGCGGCGTTGGTCGATAGCGGGCGCTTGAAAGCGTCCAAGAATAGCGGCAAGCTGCCGCCTTGTCGGGACCGTCCGCTCCGCGGAGGAAGTTCGCCATGCCGGATCTCAAGACCGCCGATGGCGGCTGCAGCAACGGCGACTGCTGCGCACCACCGCCGCTGACATTGCCGCCGAAGGCCACGGCCTGCGGCGACGGCTGCTGTGCCGGCGCGCTCGATCAATCCATCTCCACCTATCGGCGCGCGCTGTGGATCGTCTTCGCCATCAATGCGCTGATGTTCGCGATCGAGATCGGCGCCGGACTGAAGGCCGGCTCGGCCGCGCTGCAGGCCGACGCGCTGGACTTCCTCGGCGACGCCGCGAACTATGCAATCAGCCTGCTGGTCATCGGCATGTCGCTGCGCGCGCGGGCCGGCGCGGCGCTCGTGAAGGGAGTTTCGATGGGCATGCTTGGGACCTGGGTGCTGGCCGTCACGGCCTGGCACGCCTGGCACCAGACATTGCCGGAGGCGGTCACAATGGGCTCGGTCGGGATCGCCGCGCTGCTTGCGAATGCGGCATCGTTCGCGGTGCTGTGGCGGCACCGCGGCGGCGATGCCAACATGCATTCGGCCTGGATCTGCACCCGTAACGATGTGCTAGGCAATTGCGCCGTGCTGCTGGCGGCGGCCGGCGTGTTCGGCACCAGCACCGGTTGGCCCGATTTGATCGTGTCGACCATCATGGCGGGCCTCGGTCTGCAGGGCGCCCTGGTCGTGATCCGGCGCGCATCCGCGGAGTGGGGGCGGGCGGCATGGCCCGCGCCAGTGCAGGGCGTGCGCTGAGCGCGGATATGGTGATCATTTCCCCTGCTGCTTCCGGCTCCACTCCAGGAACGAGCGATAGAGCTGGTCCTTCTCCGCCTTCGATGTCGGCGCCTGCGGCTGCAAGGCCAGGAACGCCTCGAAGCGCTCCTGCTGCGAGAGGCTGCCGGTGGTGGCCGGCGGCAGGCCGACATCGGCCTCCTTCTTCATGCGCTCCAGCACGGCGTCGACGTAGGGGTAGCGCTGCCAGCCAGGGACCTGGGCCTCCAGATTGAGATCCTTCCAGCCCGGATGAAACGGCGGCTGCTGCAGACGCGCGAGGTTGGTGAACAGCGTGTCGACGAAGCGGTTGACGCGGTCGGCGCGGTCGCTGCCCGGCTTCCAATTGTACACGGCCAGAACCGAGGGGACCGCGATCGTCTCGACCGCCGTGTCCGGCGCCAGCAGCGCCGGATAGTTCTCAGCCTTGATGCTGGTGGGATAATAGAAATCCGAGAACTGCTGCGTGTACGGCACGGGCACGAAGTGAAAGCCGGGATCGGCCTTCATGCCGCTGAACACTTCGCCGGGCTTTGACGCGACGTAGACCATCGCGGCGATCTCGCGCTTGTGCAGCTTTTCCAGTGCGACCGGACCTCCGATGGGGACGGGCTCGATGTCGATGCCGAGCCGGCGGAAGATCAGCGGGCCGGTATGGGCCGCCGCGACGCCCGCCGTGCCCACCGCGATCTTCTGTCCCTTCAGATCCTGCAGCGTCTTGAACTCGTCGCGGGCATAGATGTGCACGTCGGAGATGAAGAAGCGCAGCACGTAGCGGATGCGGTCGTTGATGTTGGAGAGGCCGGCCTGCTTCGCATAGAAATCGAAAGCATCGGCATAGGTGATCGCGACGTCGACACCGCGCAGATACAAGAGGTCGGCGATGTTCGACGTCGTGCCGCGCGTGACCATCGGAATCAGGCGCATGTTGTCGCCGTCATCCATCGTCCGCGCCATCTCGCTGGCAAAGCGCACGAAGCCGCCGTCGGGCAGGCCCGCGGCGAGGCCGACGGTCCATTGGTTCATGCGCGCCTTGATGGCCGCTTCGTCAGAGGCGCCGCGGGGCTCGGGCGTGCGTGGTTCGGAAACACGCGGCTCGGGCACACGCGGTTCGGGAGCGCGCGGTTCGCGCACGCGCAATTCACGTACGCGCGCCGGCTTGAGGGAGAGAGGTGCCGTGGCATCCTCCTGCGCGAGCGCAGCGCTGCCGGGAGTGAACAAGGCAGCCGAAAGCATCGCCAGCGCCAGCGGCGCTGGAACAGCAAGAATTCTGCGCATGAGATTTGATCCCCGATCGTCTCTGTTCGGCGGACTCGTCGACTTCGCCGATGATCACGCTTCAATCAAAGGTCGTAATTTTTTGCGCGCAAAACCGGGCGGATTTGGGGCGATGCCTACCTAGGGTTTCAGGTAGCTCCAACCGCTCTCCTGAAGTTCCATCAATCGCACCGCGCCTGATGGCACCAGGCTCGCCTCGGCGACGATGGGGATCGGATGGCCCTCGCGCTTCTCCATGCCGCGCTTGGTGACGTTGCAGGCGGAGAATTTGATCTTCGAGGGGAAGCTGAGCTCGGCGATCTGCTTGAGCCGGTCCTTCACCGGCGAGGTGTCGTCGCGCAGCATGTTCAAGCCTGGACCGTAGGTGACGACCTCGATCTCGACCTCCTCGCCCTTTTCCTTGTAGGTCTCCATGATGTTGCTGGCATTGTTCAGCGCCAGATTCATGATCGCGGGATCGTTCTGATCGACCTGGATCGACACCCGGTGAATTTTGACGTCGGCGGCGAGGCTCGTGCCAGCCGACGCCAAGAGCAGCGCACAGGCGGCCGTGACTGTCCTGAGATCGATGCGCATGCGATGTCTCCAACGTGGAATGAGAACGGCGGGTGTGACCCTGAAGCGGCACAACCTCAGCCGGGGAATCGATGAGCCCGAATCATGGCGACACTATGCGCGCGGAGGCCGCCTCGCCTCGCGAGCGCTGTGATGATCCATGCCGTGAGCATCCACGCCGTGATCGACGATGTTCGCTGCCGCCAAGGATAGCCGCTGCGCCAACAATCTCCGCTCTCCGGAGATATTCTGGATTGCTTCGGCGCAAGGGCGCCTCGCAATGACGATGTGGAAAGAGCCGAGCTTGAAATTCTCTGCTGTCGTCCCGCCTCAAGGCCGGGACGACAGCTTTGCCTCCTTCGCCTCATGATGATGACCTTGAACCTCGTACGACCTCCCCTGCACGACGGGCAATCCGCGCATGTCCATCATGCGCGAACTGCCCGTCGCGTTGAGATGTCGCAGCTTGCAGGGCTTGCCGTGTCGGGCAAATCAGGTCGATCTTTCCGCTCGTCCTGCCGCCGCATGAGGGGCGTTTCGCGACCGTCACGGATCGTTGGCAGTGGGATGCGATGGGCGTGTCGAGTTGCAGCGCATCTTGCGCGGACGAACAAGTCGGCACGCACGGTCAAGTCGCGTGGTCCTGATACCCCGACGCTGGTATCCAGCATGACGCGTGCAAGCGCGTTGTGCGACATGGTGGCCAACAAGCCCGGCGCACCAGGGAGATCGCGAAGTACGCCGTAAAGCCATCGCACAGGGGAGGCCGGGTAATCCGGCTGCACCTGTGGTACCTGCCGCCTGCATTTTTTTCGCAGGCGGGCCACGGGCGTCAGCCGACGCCCGGCCTTCCCTGTGCCCTCTCCATCTGAGAGGGTGAACCAAACGAACAGCTCGGACGCCATCAGCGCCGCGAGGGTGTAAAGCCATGTCTGTCCTGATCTGCCCGGCTGCCGCCACCCCACAGCGGTCATCGCCCGCCCCCGTCTTCGCCTTCGACGCGGCCGCGAGCACCCCGGGCGCGCCGAAGCTTCAGCGAAGGCGGCGAGCCGGGCGACGACACCGAGACGCCGCAACAGTGTCGCGCCTCAATCCACTTGCGCCGCTGGCAAAATCACCGCGCCGTGGTTACATTGCCCCTTGCGAGGCTGCGACGCGCGTCCGGAACCAACATATCCCCGGGGCCTTATCGATCCTTAAGGGAACTGTCCCTGGCCGGGTCCGTGGATCCGGACATATGGTGCCCACCTACTTTCGTAGGGAACTCCGGGATCGAGCGTTTCAACGGCGGTTGCGGCCTCGCGCTTGTCTTTCGGGTCTCTCGCCCGTTCTGGTCTGGTCCGGCCTCCCCCAGTTGCCGATCTGCTGCGTTTCTGAGAACGTTCGATCGCCCGCCATCCGCGGGCTTCCAGCGGAGGCACGTCGCATGCCGATGAAGGCCGCTCAGCACACCAAGCAGCAACTGCGCACCGCCGCGCTCGCGGCGCGTGACGTCCTGAGCGAGGACGAACGCAAGGCGGCCGCCGAGACGATCGCGGCGCGCGGCCTGCCGTTCGCGATCCAGCCTGGAGCGGTGGTCTCGGGTTATGCGCCGATCCGCGGCGAGCTCGATCCGACGCCGTTGATGCGCGAGCTGGCAGCGCAGGGCGCGCGGCTGGCGCTGCCGGTCATCCTGTCGCGCGGTCATTCGCTGTCGTTCCGTGCCTGGTCGCCGGGTGACCGGCTGACGCTCGGCTCGCTCGGCATCCCCGAGCCGTCGCCGGCCGCGGCTGAGCTGGTGCCCGACGTGATGCTGGTGCCGCTCGCGGCCTTCGATCGCGCCGGCCACCGCATCGGCTATGGCGGCGGCTACTACGACTACACCTTTTCGCACCTGCGGAAGGCGCATCACGTCGTTGGGGCCGGTCTCGGCTTTGCCATCCAGGAAATCAAGGCTGTTCCGGCCTTGTCGCACGACGCGGTGCTCGATTATGTGCTAACCGAACGTGAGACCTTGGATTTCCGGAGCAGTTAAGTTGCGAATTCTCTTCGTCGGTGACGTGGTCGGCCGGGCCGGCCGCAGCGCCGTCTCAGACCACCTTCCAGGCCTGATCCGCGACTGGGCGCTCGATCTCGTCGTCGTCAATGGCGAGAACGCGGCCGGCGGATTCGGCATCACCGAGGCGATCTATCAGGAGCTGGTCGACGCCGGCGCCGACGCGATCACGCTCGGCAACCATTCCTGGGACCAGCGCGAGGCCCTGGTGTTCATCGAGCGCGCGCCGCGGCTGGTGCGGCCGGCCAATTATCCCCTGGGCACGCCGGGTCGGGGCGCGGCGCTGGTCGAGGCCAAGAATGGCGCCCATGTGCTGGTCGTCAACGTGCTGGGACGCGTGTTCATGACCCCGTTCGACGATCCCTTCGCAGCGGTGGGGCGCGAGCTCGGCGCCTGTCCCTTGCGGGAGGCTGCGGATGCGATCGTGGTCGACGTGCATTGCGAGGCCTCCAGCGAGAAGCAGGCGCTCGGCTTCTTCTGCGACGGCCGCGCCAGCCTCGTCGTCGGCACCCACACCCATGTGCCGACCGCCGACCATCAGATCCTGCCCGGCGGCACCGCCTACATGACCGATGCCGGCATGACCGGCGACTACGATTCGATCATCGGCATGCAGAAGGAGGAGCCATTGCGCCGCTTCCAGTCGGGCATCCCGTCGGCGCGCTTCGAGCCGGCGTCGGGCGAGGCCACGCTGAGCGGGGTGGCGGTCGAGACCGACGATGCGAGCGGGCTCGCGGCCAAGGTCGCGCCGGTGCGCATCGGCGGCCGGCTGGCGCAGACCAGGCCATCGTTCTGGGGCGCGTAGGGGACGGGATGGTTGCGGTCCCTTGCGCAGGCAAGAAACATTGGGCCACGTCGCGGCGCCGCAGTTCGCGCGCGCCTGGAGCAGGAGAGTTCAGAAACCGAAGAACTTCTCGCGCAACGCGTCTTCATAGGCCGCCTTGGCGTCCTTGACCTTGCTCCGCAGCGTGTCCTCGTCGAAATGGGCCTGCTCCCACCGATCGATTTCCGTAACGCTGTGGTTGACGGAGGCGAGCTCCTCCTCGTTTCGGATCGCGACGATCCATTCCTCGACCGCGTCCTTGTAGGCCTTCTGCAGGGCATCGAGCTCCGGATGGTCACTCATCTCACAACTCCCGTCGCTGGTCGCGCGGGAGTTATAGAAAGCGCGAATGACCACACGACGACAGTGAGACCGCAAGGCCGCGAGCGTGCGTTCGCAGCAGACGCAAAAGCCGGCCTACGGGACGAGCCGGAAGCCCATCCGGAACGCGCCCCAGTGGCGGCCCTTGACGAAGATCGGCGCGGAAAGGTCCTTCATCAGCACGAACTGGCCGCCGCCCATGTCACGGCGGTAGGTCTGCAGCAGGAACGGCCGGTCGCTTGCAGCGGCGACCTTCTTCACCGCGCGATCGTCGAACAGCCGGCGGTTGCGGCAATTGGCATTGTTCCAGACCGGGTCGGGACCCTGCGGCTTGCGGTAGTTCGGGTTGTGCGTCGGCAGGTAGCCGCCGCGGGCCCAGGCGACGCAGAACACGATGCGGGGATCGCTGCCCTGGATCGGGTCCTGGATGTCCGGCAGGACGCTATCGGTGAACGCGACGTAGCGCGTCATGTACTGCTTGGGATTGGTGCCGGGGATCTCGCGATAGCTCTCGTCCATCAAGTCGGCGAGCGTGATCTCGCCGCGATCGACGGCGGCCTCGAAGGTGGAGGAGATCTGCCGGGCGGTCTCGACCACGGACTTGATCAGCGGCGCATCCGTCGTCTGCACGCCGCTCTCGGCGATCAGCCCGATCAGCGCCTCGGAATGGTCGAGCAGCTTGGCGATGCGGCTGTCGGCCTGTTTCAGCTCGATCGAGGACTGGTCGACGCCCTTGGCGAGCTCGGCCAGCTCGGTGATCACGGTGTCGCAATGGGCGAGGTTGGAGGTGGCGGCTCGCGCCACGCCGTCGATCTCCTGGCCGACGCTGGTGAAGCCGTCCTGGACGCGGACGATGATGCCGCCGATCTGCTGGGCGCCTTCGCCCGCGGTCTTGGCGCGGGACGACGCCTGGCCGCTCTCGCCGAGCAGGCTCTTCACCTGCGAATCCAGCCCGCGCAGCGTGTCGCCGATCTGCTGCGTCGCCTGCCGTGTCGCCTCGGCGAGTGACTTCACCTCGCTCGCCACCACCGCGAAGCCGCGTCCGGCGCTGCCGGCGCGCGCGGCCTCGATCGTGGCATTCAGCGCGAGCAGATTGGTCTGCTTGGCGATGGCTTCGATCGCGACCGAGACCTTGGCGACCTGCGACAGCGCATCGCCGACCGAGCCGAGCCGCTGCTCGATGCGCTCGACCGAGTCGACCAGCTCGGTGATGTGGTGCATCGCCGCTTCCACCACGCTGCGTGACTGGGCGATGTCGCCGACCGCCGCCGATGTCGCCGATTGCACCGCTTGCGACGCGGTGGCGATGTCGCGGTTGGCCGCCACCATCGTCTTGGCCGTCGTCTGCAGATGGCCGAACCGCTCCGACTGGTAGCTGACGCGGTTCGCAACCTCCTGGACGTTGCCGGCGACATCGGCGAGCTCGACGCCGAGCCCGCCGATGCGGTCCGCGATCTCGTCGATCAGGCGTTCGGCGCCGGTGCGCGCATCGTGACTTTCCAGGATGGCGCGTTGCGCGACGGACATTTCCAGGCTCCCCGACTTGACGAGTTCGACAGGACTATTGGCAGGTCTCTGCCCGGTTCACAGTTTGTAGGCGGTGCGGAAGCCGCCCCAATGTCGGCCGCGCACGCGGATCGGCACGTCGATTTCGCGCATCATGACGGTGTTGCCGTTGCCCATGTCGCGCGCGTAGCTCTGGATCAGATACGGTCGCTGGTTGCGGCCGGCGGCAAGTCCGGCCGGATCGTTGAAGATCCGGCGGTTGCGGCTGTTGGCGGTATTGAAGGCCGTGTCGCCGGGCCGCTGCGGATGCGAATAGATCCGGTTGTGCACCGGCAGGTAGCCGTTGCGATCGATCGCGACACAGAACGCCATCCGCGAATCCTTGACCAGGAAGGCCTCCTGGAACGGCGGCAAAGTGCGCTCGGCCCAGTCGAGAATCCGGCTGCGGTGCTGCTGCGGGTTGGTGCCGGGGATCTCGACGTAGTCGGTGTCGAACATGTCCTCCAGCGCAATCTCGCCGCGGGCGACCGCGCTCTCGAACATCCCGTTCAACTCGGTCCCTGCCTCCATCGCGCGGGCGACGAACTCGTTGTTCTCCTCGTGGAGCGCCCAGAGCTTGTCCTCGATCTTCTCGCGCAGCTCGGCGCTGGGCGCGTCGAATCGCGCCACGGCGCCGGCCTTCACCTGTTCTGTGACGCGCAGCCGGCACGGCCCGACATCCTCCAGCACGGCCTCGAAGCGCTCGTTCGCGGGCAGGCGGCTCGCCTCCGTACCCGTGATCAGCACGCCGTCGTTGGAGATCTCGTAGACCGGCGCGCTCATCGCGCGTGCGCCCGACTTGATCTCGAGCTTGAGATGGCAGGGCAGGCGCTCGTTGCCGCTGCGCGCGGTCCGATCACCCTGGCGCAGCAGCACGGCGCAGCGCGCCTTCAGCTTCTGCGCGTACATGGTCACGGCACGGCCGGCGTCGGTGACCCGCTCGCCATAGCTTTCGGCCTGCTGGGTGGCGCTGCCGATGTCGGCGGCGCTGTCGACCACCGAGGCGATGAAGTGCGACGCCTGGGCTGCATTGTCGGACATCTCGCCGGTGGTCTGGTTCTGTTCGGCAACCGCCCCGTTGACGTTGGTGAACACCGGGCGGATCGCCTCGATCGCCTGGGCGATCCGGTGCACGGCGTCGGCCGAACCTGCGGCATCCTTCTGCAACGCCTCGATCTTGCGGGTGATCTCCTCGGTCGCATTCTGGGTCTGCACGGCGAGCGCCTTGACCTCGGTCGCGACCACGGCAAAGCCGCGTCCTGCCTCACCGGCCCGTGCCGCCTCGATGGTCGAATTGAGCGCGAGCAAGGTGGTCTGGCGGGCGATCTGGGAGATCAGGTTGACGACATTGCCGATTGCCGCCGACGATTCGCGCAAGCGGTCGACATTGGCACGGGCCTCCCGGGCGGCGGTGCTGGCCTGGTCGGCGAGCTGCCCGGCGTCCTGAACCTGGGTGCGAATGCCGTGCGCGGACTGGGTCACCCTCTCCGCCGCGAGCGCAAAGGTTGCGGCCGTGCTCTGGGCAGCGCTGCTGCGGCTGCTCAGCGCCTCGGCGCGCTGGCGGATGTCCGTCAGCGTACCGGCGGTTGCCTCGGCGCCGCTCGACACTGCGTT
The DNA here is from genome assembly GCA_049802835.1 of Bradyrhizobium sp. Taxonomy (GTDB): domain Bacteria; phylum Pseudomonadota; class Alphaproteobacteria; order Rhizobiales; family Xanthobacteraceae; genus Bradyrhizobium. Next base: position 1,195 of record JBARNF010000522.1, on the reverse strand, counting down.
CGCTGCGCGTTCGAGCTGGCGGATCATGCCGCCGAGCTCCAGCTCCAGCAGGTCGAGGATGGCCTTGGCCGAATCGGCGTCCGACGCCGCCGGCGGCTCGGGCGCAGTGACCGGCTTGGCCTCGACCGGGGGATCGGGCGCAGCTGCATGTCGTCTTGCAAAGAAACCAAGCGCCACGGGGTCGATCCAGGTCCGAGTGAGGTGAAAAGGTGCAAATCGCCCGGTATCCTTGCACTTGACAGTGAAGCCGTGGTTAACATTTGCCTTCTGGTGCAGGGCAGCCCGGGGGAACTCCAAGGATGCGCGCCCCCCTTGAAACCACCCCAAATCTTTGATTTTGACGATCCCGCAGCCTATAAGGCCGCGCTTCCCCCACTGACCTCAGACGATTGCAAGAGACTTCGCATGGCCGGCCATTCCCAATTCAAGAACATCATGCATCGCAAGGGCCGGCAGGACGCGATGAAGTCCAAGCTGTTCGGCAAGCTGGCCCGCGAAATTACGGTGTCGGCCAAGTTGGGCACGCCCGATCCGGCGATGAATCCGCGCCTGCGCGCCGCCGTGGTCGCGGCCCGCGCGGAGAACATGCCGAAAGACAACATCGAGCGCGCCATCAAGAAGGCGTTGGGTGGCGAGGGCGACAACTATGACGAGATCCGCTACGAGGGCTATGGCCCGGGCGGTGTTGCCGTCATCGTCGAGGCGCTGACCGACAATCGCAACCGCGCCGCCTCCGACATCCGCTCCTACTTCACCAAGTCCGGCGGCAATCTCGGCGAGACCGGCTCGGTCTCGTTCATGTTCGACCGCCTCGGCATCATCGAATATGACCACGCCATCGCTTCCGATGATGGCATGCTCGACGCGGCCATCGAGGCCGGCGCCGACGATGTGGTCTCGAGCGAGAGCGGCCACGAGGTGTACGCCTCGCAGGAGCATTTTCGCGAGGTCGCCAAGAACCTGGAGGCCAAGTTCGGCGAGCCGCGCAAGGCGGCGCTGACCTGGAAGCCGCAGAACACGGTCGCGGTCGACGACGAGACCGGCGAGAAGCTGTTGAAACTGATCGACCTGCTCAACGAGCACGACGACGTTCAGAACGTCTACGCCAATTTCGAGATTTCCGACGCGTTGATGGCGAAGATGGGCGGTTGACGGACGCTTAACCACGTCGCCGCGCCGGGGGACAGCTGTTCCG
>JBARNF010000521.1:0-4740 GCA_049802835.1 Bradyrhizobium sp. | reverse complement strand
TCGATCTCGTCGAACACCAGCGTCGGGGCCGAGCCGCGATCCGACAGCACGACCTTGAGCGCCAGCAGGAACCGCGACAGCTCGCCGCCGGAGGCGACCTTCATCATCGGACCGGGCCGCGTGCCCGGATTGGTCTGCACCCAGAACTCGACGCGGTCGATGCCTTCGGGCCCCGGCGCCTCGGCGTCGCTGTCGACCTGGGTCATGAACTTGGCGCGTTCCAGCTTGAGCGGGGCGAGCTCGGCCTGCACCGCCCGGTTCAGCTTGTCCGCGGACTTGGTCCGCGCCGCAGACAGCTTGGCCGCCGCCGCGGCATAGCGCGCATCCGCCGCCGTTGCCGCAGCCTCGAGCTTCTTCAGCTGCTCGGCGCCGGCATCGATCATGACGACATCGGCGGCATATTTGGCAGCCAGCGCTGCGAGCCCATCGACAGGCGTCGAGTATTTGCGCGCGGCGGCGCGCAGCGCGAACAGCCGTTCCTCGATACGCTCCAGCTCCAGGGGATCGAAGTCGGTGGCCGCGAGCGCCACCGTCAGATGCTGGTCAGCCTCTTCCAGAGCGTTGATCGCCGAATCGATCGCCTTCACCGCCGGATCGACCAGCGCAGGCGAGCTGACCGCGCGGCGCTCCAGCCGGCGTACCGCCGCCGCCAGTGCGGCGATCGGCGACTGGTGTCCGCTGACCGCGTCCTGGGCGTCGCGGAGATCGCCCGCGATCTTCTCGCCCTGCATCATCGCGGTGCGCCGGGCGGCAAGCTGGGTCTCCTCGCCCTCCTTCGGCGCCAGCTTCTTCAGCTCGTCCGAGGCATGGCGCAGATAGTCGGCCTCCCGCGCGGCGCGCTCCATGCCGGCACGATGCTCGTCCAGCGCGGTGGTGGCGGTCCGGCGCGCGGCCCACAGCGTCTCGACCGCCGCGACATCCTTTTCCAGGCCAGCAAAGGCATCGAGCAGCCGGCGGTGGGTGGCGGCGTCGACCAGCGCGCGCTCGTCATGCTGGCCATGGATCTCGACCAGCGTGGCGCCGATCGCCTTCAGCGTCTGCACGCTCACCGACTGGTCGTTGATGAAGGCGCGGGTGCGGCCGTCGCCATACTGGACGCGGCGCAGGATCATCTCGCCGTCGGCATCCAGGCCGTTGTCAGCCAGGATGCGGGCCGCCGGATGCTCCTTGCCGATCTCGAACACGGCCGTGACCTGGCCCTGGTCGGCGCCATGGCGGACCAGGCTGGCGTCACCACGTCCGCCGAGGGCGAGCGCGAAGGCATCGAGCAGGATCGACTTGCCGGCACCGGTCTCGCCGGTCAGCACCGCAAGCCCATTGGAAAACTCGAGATCGAGTCGTTCGATCAGGACGATGTCACGGATCGACAGTCGCGCCAGCATGGAGGCCCAAGTCCTTCGTAGGGGGGCATACATAACGCCCCTGAGCGAACGACTCGACCGTACCAGAACAATGAGAACAAAACAAGAATATCGCGCGCCGGAACTCTCCAGGCGTCGTGGGACGTCGGCCTAACCGAGCCCGAGCTTCTTGAACGCCCGAGAGATGTAGGAGCCCTTGTTCTCCTCGGGCTCCACGCCGCCAGACTTCACGAGACCGTAGGCATCCTTGTACCAGCGGCTATCGGGAAAATTGTGTCCGAGCACCGCCGCCGCGGTCTGCGCCTCGCCGACGATGCCGATCGCCATGTAGGCCTCGGTCAACCGGAACAAGGCCTCCTCGACGTGACGGGTGGTCTGGTACTGCGTCACGACGGTCTTGAAGCGGTTGATGGCCGCGGTGTAGTCCCGCTTCTGCATGTAGTAGCGGCCGACGTCCATCTCCTTGCCGGCGAGCTGATCGCGCGCGCCCTCCATCTTGGCCTTGGCATTGGTGGCGTATTCGGAGTTCGGATATTTGCGAACCACCTCCTCCAGGGAGGCGATGGCCTTCTCGGTACGGCCCTGGTCGCGGCTGATATCGGGAATCTGGTCGTAGTGCGACGCGGCAATCAGGTATTGCGCGTAGGCGGCGTCCGGGCTGCCCGGATGCAGCGTCACGTAGCGGGTCGCGGCGCCGATGCAGCCATCATAGTCGGCGGCCTGGTAGGAGGCGTAAGCCGACATCAGCAGCGATTTGCGGGCCCAATCCGAATAAGGATGCTGACGATCGACCTCCTCGAACTTCTTGGTCGCGCCTTTGACGTCCTTCTTCTCGTTCATCAGGTACAAGCCCTCGTTATAGAGCTTGTCCGCGGGCTCATCGACGAAGGTGTCGTCCTTCGCCATGAACTTGTCCCAGAGGCCGCCCGTGCCGCAGCCGCTCAAGGGCAGCGCCAGCAGGACGAGTGAGCCGGCAAGGCGGAGCCGGCCGATGCTCGCTGCGGGGTGACGAAATTCGCGCGTGAGACGCTGTATCGACATGCTTCTTCGGAACCTGATGCCTGTGATCTGATCTACGCCGCGCATCATGAACGTCGTCTCATGAACGCGAAGGAAGAGTTCCACCCGCGGCGCGCATCACGCTACGCCGGCCTCTCTAACTGAAAAATCATCGTCAACCAACCGCATAGGCAGGCAATTCGCCCGGATTAAGGCGAGACCCGGACGACGGTATTCGATCATGGTTAGCGCGGAAAAAGCCTTTGGAAAACGCGTATTTGCCGCACTGACCGGGATGCGCCACGGCGCCCCGGAAACAACCAGTCACGAAATAGTTGGCACGGCATTCAGCCGCAGGCCACGCTTGCAGCGCGGTCGCGAAACTTCAGGTCGCCGAGAATGACCGGTCAGGTCTCAGGACACGTCCGGACCGAACGCCGGGGCAATCATGCCTCCGACCATGCCGCCGGCAACCTCGGCTGCGACGCGGGGACGACGCACCGTCTCACCCTCGACCACCCGCCAGGCGGTGCGATCAGCCATCAGCGCGGTCAGGACGGCGTGATTCAGCTTGTGACCGCCACGCACCGACCGGTAGGCTCCGAGCATCGGCAGACCGGCCAAGGCCAGATCACCAATCGCGTCCAGCACCTTGTGCCGGGCACATTCGTCAGCGTAGCGAAGGCCTTCAGGATTGAGCAGACGATCCTCGTCGAACACCAGCGTGTTCTCGAACGAGGACCCCAGCGCGAAACCGGCGCTCCACAGACGCGAGACGTCGCTCATGCAGCCGAACGTGCGGGCGCGGGCGATCTCGCGGCGGAACCGCTCGGGAACGAGCTCGAAATGGTAGGCTTGGCGACCGATCACCGGATTGGTGAAGTCGATCTCGACCTCGACGTGGAAACCGGTGCTGTTCGGACGCAACTCGCCGAACGAGGCGCCCATCGCGACCTGAACCGGCTTCAGCACCTGGATGTAGCGGCGCGCCGCCGACTGGGACATCACGCCGGCCTGCTCGATGGCAGCCACGAATGGTGCGGCGCTGCCGTCCATGATCGGAACTTCGGGACCATCGACCTCGATCAGAGCGTTGTCGATGCCCATGCCGCGCAGCGCGGCCAGAACATGCTCAGCGGTCGACACCAGCGGACCGTTGCGGTCACCCAGCACGGTCGCGAGCTCGGTGGCGATGACCGAACCGAAGGTCGCCTGGACCTCGCGGTCGGCCCCATCGAGCCCGGTCCGGACAAAGACGATGCCAGCATCGATCGGTGCCGGGCCGATGGTCAGATTGACGGGAGCGCCGGAGTGGACGCCTACACCAGTGACGGTGGCTTGCGAACGAAGCGTTGTTTGCCGGCTGAATTTCATCGACGATCGCCCAAGTCCCCACCTGAGTGCCCCGCCGGCCGCCCCTCGCGAAACCGACTCACGTTCAGGTATCCCCAAGTCACGCCAGAACCTTAACCACGCCCCCTGGGAGCGCCAACTCACGCTTCTTTACGGATTGTTACCCTATCTCCGCCGTATTCGCGCCAAGCCTTAACCAAACTGGAACGTGGCCTTAACCCTCCGCGTCCCCCATCTAAACACCGAAAGAATAATTAATCATTTAAAATCAGTTAGTTGGGTAGTTGCAAAAGACACCTGGGAGCTCGGCAAAAAGGCCCGGCTCTCGCGAGCCGGGCCTTTTCAGCGCCGTCCAGGCTGTAACAATTCTCAGGTCGCCTGCCGGCGGAGGAACGCCGGGATATCCAAATGATCGTCGCCCTGTGGCGCCGGCGCCACAGGCGCGGGGCGCCCGTGGACATCCAGCCCCTGCGGTGCAGGACGGCGGGCATATTCAGAGACCGGAGATTCGTGGCTCACGATCTGCTGGGCAACGTTCCGCTGCGGCTTCCGTTCCGGCAGCGGCGGCATCTGCGGCATCTGCGGCATGGCCGGACCGGAGGTTCGTGCCGACACCGGCGGTTCGCCGTCCTCGTCGCGGCGGCCAAGGCCGACATTGGCCAGGCGCTGCAGCAGCGACATCCTGGTTTTCTGCGGATGGTCGTCGCCCTCATCGCCCCTCGCCTGCCGAATCTCGGCCTGGGCCGGCATCGGCAGATCCTCGAATTTCGGCATGCGCTGCGCGCGGGCCGGGACGCGCTCAGCGGCCTGCGGAATGAACGTCTCCGGCAGCGCCGCGGGTTCGATCGGAGCCGCGCGCTGCGCCTCGGGCTCGGCGAAAAGCGACGGCTTTTGCGCGATCGGGCGCACCGACACGTCGCCATACGATGCCGACTGCACCGGTGCGGGCTCGCTCGCCATGGCAGCGGCCACGGCGGCCAGCGTATCGCGCTCGAGATTCGGAGCCGGCCGCGGCGCAGGTGCCATC
>JBARNF010000520.1:0-1622 GCA_049802835.1 Bradyrhizobium sp. | reverse complement strand
GGTGGCGAACGCGTCGGTCCAGGCCTCGATGGCAAAGTAGTACCTCCCGGGCGTGGATGGTATGAACGTGCCGCTCCAGCGGTCGTTCTCGTGCAGGGACATCGGTTCCGCGTGCCAGCGGCGCTCGCCCTGGCGGCGCCAGCGCAGCGATGCCGCGATCACCTCGTGGCCATCACGGAAAATGTCGGCCCAGACGTCGATGGATTCGCCAGCGATCCGCTTGACGGGAAAACGGCCGCTTTCCACCGCGGGATAAACATCTTCAATGAAAAACCTGCGGCCGGACAAATCTGGTTCAAAAGACGTAGCTGCGATCGCCGGATGCGGGCGCGGTTCCTGCGTCATTCTGTTGGACAATGCTGCGAGCGGGGACTCTGGGCGGCTGCGATGGAAACGTACGAGGATGCCTCCCGGTTCCATCAGGTTCCAATATGAAGGCCTGTCCATAATTGAGGCAAAAGAGAGGGAACTTCGGGGGTCGCCGGAGGTTGTTGGCGTGCTGAACGGCAATTCTTCCCGCTGTCGATTGGAGGTCCCCCGTGAACCTGGTGGTGGTATCGAACCGAGTGGCGCGTGCCAAAGCGGACGAGCCCATCACGGGCGGTCTTGCCGCGGCCCTGCTTCCGGCCGTCAAGGGGTATGGCGCGATCTGGGTCGGCGCCAGCGGGCGCACGCGGGACGCCGGGCAGAAGGAATCGTTCGCGGAGATCGAATCGCTCGGCAAGGGCGCGCTCGCCACCGTCGATCTGCCGAGCGCGCATTACCGCGGCTATTACGAGGGCTTCGCCAACTCCGCCCTGTGGCCGGCGCTGCATTCGCGCGCCGACCTGATCACGGCGAGCGCGGAGGACTACGCCTCCTACCGCGAGGTCAACGCCTTCATGGCGCGGGCGCTTCTGCGCTTCTGCCGGCCGGACACGAGCCTGTGGGTTCAGGACTATCATTTCCTCCCGCTCGCCGCCGAGCTGCGCAAACTGGGCATCGCTCAGCCGATCGGATTCTTCCTGCACACGCCGCTGCCGACGTGCGAAGTGCTCGTCGCTATCCCGCACCATCGCGAGCTGGTGCAGGCGATGCTCGCCTACGATCTCATCGGCTTCCAGACGGAGGATGGGCAGCAGAACTTCGCCGACTATCTCCGGCGGGAATTCGGCCTCATGTCGTCCGGCGGCGTGGTGACGTCGCGATACGGCGTGACGCGCCTCGCCAGCTTCCCCATCGGCATCGACGTGGAGGCGTTCGCCCATCGCGCCACCAAGGCGGCCGCGCGCCCGGAGGTTTCGCGCCTGCGCTCGAGCCTGCAGGGCGGCAAGCTGGTGATCGGCGTCGACCGGGTGGACTACTCCAAAGGCCTGTGTAAACGCATCCGCGCCTTCGCCGAGTTGCTGGAAACCCAGCCCGTCATGAAGCGCGCGGTGTCGCTCTTACAGATCGCAGTGCCCTCGCGCGGCGCCATCCCGGCCTACGACCAGCTCAAGACGGAGCTGGCGACGCTGGTCGGCAACGTCAACGGAAAGCATGGCGAGGTCGACTGGACTCCGATCCGCTATCTCAGCAAGGGCTTCTCGCAGTCGACGCTCGCCGGCTTCTACCGCACCGCCCAGGTCGGTCTCGTCACCCCG
>JBARNF010000519.1:0-1990 GCA_049802835.1 Bradyrhizobium sp. | reverse complement strand
CCTCCAACTACGTGTACGGATCGGCCAAGGCGGGATTGACCGCGTTCCTCTCCGGCCTGCGCAACCGTCTCGCCGGCAAGGGCGTGCACGTGCTCACGGTCAAGCCCGGCTTCGTGCGCACCAGGATGACGGAAGGCATGGCGCTGCCGGGTCCGCTCACGGCGGAGCCCGCGGCGGTGGGCGCGGCCGTCTACCGCGCCGCGCAGGAGCGCAAGCGCGACATCGTCTACGTGCTGCCGGTGTGGCGCCTGGTCATGGCGGTCATCCGCGCCGTGCCCGAGCGGGTGTTCAAGCGGTTGCGATTGTGAGGGTCACTGTTCGCGCTTCCACGGTTCACCGGGCAGGCGCCGAATGAGGTTGGTTGAAACGGCGGTGGCGGCCTCCTCGATCTGCCATGCGAACCCCGGCGCCAGCAATGGTCCAATGTCAGCCGTGAAGGTCGGGTCGCGCAGCTTGGCGTCCAGGCTCTTCTCGAATTGCGCGCGTGTTACGGCATGGCCCTCTCTGACCATGTATTCAGAGAAAGTCGCGATGATCCGGCGCGGATCGACGGTCTTCTTGTCCAACGCGACGGCCAGATCGAACAGGTCGCGGGCTTTCCTGCGCTGATACAGGGCGCGAAGCTTCGTGCTCAGAAGTTCATCGAGTTCGTAGCTCGCGATCTCGCACGCGCCCTCGAACCAGCGCGACAAAACAGCGAATGGGACATGCGTGAAACCGTGTATGGCGAAGTGCTCCCGCGAATTTATCTCGACTTTCAGCCGCAGCGGAATCGCGGGCAAGTCTTCCGATTGGAAGCGATAGAGGAACGTGACGCGGCCTTCGGTCTGTTTCCATCGCGGCGAGCCGAGCCAAGGGTCCAAGGTCGCCCGCATGGCATCCATTACCGCGCCTGCGGGCTCCGCTTTGATTTGAACGAGGTCGATATCTTCGGAATACCGAGCGGGGGGCCTGAGATGAAGCTTGTACAGCGCCGTCCCTCCGCGAAATGCGAGGGATTCCTTGAGAACCGGATGAGAGAATATCTCGACAAGCGCCCTGCTGATGACCAGGTCCTGCTCGACCTGGAAATCTTGCACCCAGGGAGCATGCGCACGCCATTCCGTTATGTAGTCTCGCGGGATCACGCCTCGGCGTCCACATCTGCGTTGACGTAGAGTTTCCAGTCCGCGTCCCGTTGCGAGCTCTCATGCGGTCGTGTCGGCACAAGCGGCACTGCCTGACGTGCATGCCGGTTCACATGGGATTTGAGAGCAGAGGCCTGCGCTCCGGCATCGACGCGCTCGAGCAGATAGCCGAGCCGCTGCGCCCAGGGCAGAGGCGCCGTCTGCGCCGCGATCGCGAGTTTTTCAGGATCGATCCGTTCCGCGAGCTCGACGAGTATCGTCGCCACCTGATCGAGACCGCCGGCACGGTGAGGGTAGCCGACAAGGTCGAGTGCCGTCGCCTCGGGCGTCGAGACCACGATCGTGCCGCGCGGGGTGTTGAAGCTCTGCACGGGCACGTCCGCAATACGATTGCGCGCGGCGAAGATCACGCGCACGGCGCCGCACCTGATAGGCCGGCGATTCTTCGCGAGGAGGACCTGAAATTCCTGCGGCCGGTGGTGGGCTGCACCGTGATACTGAGCTGCGGAGAGAAGCCCTGCGTAATAGGACAGACCAAGACGTTTCATCAGCGCCGGAACGAACTGGTCGGCGGGAAGGCATCCGATAGACCGGTATTCGGGGGGAACAATCACATAGAAGCCGCGGGCCGGAGACGCGATGACCTTCTGCTTGGCGAGCCGATTCAGGGCAAGCTTGGCGGCATCTGGCGATACGCCCAGCGCGGATTGTGCCTCTTGGGAGGTGAAGTGATAATGCCCGCCCGCCGCCAGTCTCGCGGCGTATTCCCTGGCGCTGGGGTAGATCGTTGCATTTTTCACTTGCGGAAAGTATCATTTTTTAATACTTTATGCAAGCAAAAAAGGATGTGGTCAACGAGGCAT
>JBARNF010000518.1:0-2882 GCA_049802835.1 Bradyrhizobium sp. | reverse complement strand
ATCATGGATCGCGTGGCGCCGGGCTATCTCGGTGATCTCAAGACCTTCTCCGCGACCCACACCGAGGACGCCCACGACGTGTTGAAAGACCTCAAGGCGAAGCTCGATGAACCCCGGCTCGGGTTGCCCGCGGTCATGTTGCGCCGGATGAAGGATCAGATACTGGTCGGTCTTCCGCTCAAGAGCATCAAGCCTTATCGCGTCGATATGCCAGCAGCGCAAAGCGAGGCCTATGCGCAAGCGGTTCGGGCGGCCCAGTCCGGCGATCGAACGCCCGGCGCGATGTTGAAGGTGATCCATGCACTGCGATCGATTTCGCTACACCCGTACGGCGGTGGCGATTTCGATCCCTATGATCCGGAAGCGGCGAACAAATGGGTCAATGAATCCGCCCGGGTGCAGCAAGTCTTCTCGATCCTCAAGACGATCGAAAAAGAGGGCGAAAAGGCACTGGTCTTTCTGGAGCATCGCGACGTCCAGACGACCTTTACGGCTGCCGCGGCGACATTGCTTGGATTACGGTCGGAGCCCGTCGTCATCAACGGGACCACGCCGGGCGCGAAACGTCAGGACATTGTCGATCGATTTCAGAACGGACCGCCGGGCTTCAATCTGATGGTGCTGTCGCCGAAGGCCGCAGGTGTCGGCCTTACCATCACGGCCGCTAACCACGTGATCCATCTCAGTCGCTGGTGGAACCCGGCTGTTGAGGATCAGTGCAATGATCGCGTCTATCGCATCGGGCAGTCCAAGCCGGTTACCATCCACGTGCCGATGGCCGTGCATCCATCACTCGGCGACAGATCTTTCGACGCCAATCTCGACAGATTGCTTGAACACAAGCGCTCGCTGTCGCGCCACATGCTGGCGCCGCCGGTTGGGGAAGCCGATGTCGGCGTGCTCTTCAATGAGGCCATTGGAACGTCTGACGGCGGGACGCGGCTATGAAGGGCCTGATCATCAGGGAGCCATGGATCGGCATGATCCTGGACGGCAGCAAGACATGGGAGTTGCGCACCCAGCCCACGACCATGCGCGGCGAAATCGCGCTGATCCGAAAAGGAACGGGCCAGATCGTAGGCGTCGCCGACCTCATCGATAGCCTGCCTCAACTTGATCGGCATGGGCTCGCAGAGTCCTTCCAGTTTCACCGCGTGCCGACCTCGGAGCAGGCGAGGGCCTTTGCGAATGGCTGGCTGTTTCCCTGGCTGATCGTCAACGCACGGCGGCTGTCGTCGCCCGTTCCCTATCTTCATCCGAGCGGCGCGGTCACCTGGGTCAATCTTGATCCCGGCGTCGCCCAGTCGATCGCTCGTGCAAGTCCTGGAAGCCGGGCCGAACCCGGCTCGGCGACTTCGGGGGGCGCACTGCTGCCGACATCGCTCGGACCAGCCAAAGCTGTTATCATTCCCGGCGCCGCAGAGCGTGAGCCCGATCGCGGCGGCGGGACGATAGCCAAGATCTCGCCGGCACTGGAAGCCGAACTCGTCGCGACTGCCGATCGACTTGGTGTGAAAGTCAAACCGCTCAGGTCGGCTTCTACGAAGATGCGCAGCTTCATCGTGCCGACGCGGGCAGGGGACCAGATTGTGCTGGTGGACCGCATCCCGCGATCCTCACCGCGCTTCCGCATTTTCCTGGCGGCAGCCCTCGACAACCGCATTGCTGCTGATATCGCCAGCATTTCCGGCGCACAGCGTTTGGTCAACGCCAGCACCCACGACCATCGCGTACGCCACAGTGCGTTCCGTGTCTTCAAGGAGCTGCAGTATGACGGCGAGCCGTTCGGCCATGGCTGGCTGCTGGAAGAGCGTCGTGCCGGTGAGTTGTTCAGCAGGCTAGTCGAGGTCATTCGCGGAAAATAGTGCACGCAAAAATATGTGAGTTTCCGTGTTCAACGACGCGTTTTCGGTGCGGGTTGCTCGGCTTCAGGTCGTGAGCCCATCAGACGCGAGCGCAAAGTAGCGGGACAAGTCAGGGCAGCGCAGTCCGCGGGCAGCCACAACTCGCCACTCCTGTGCTTGCGGCGGATGCATTGACTTCGACAAGATCTGGACGCGGCAGTCGATATCTCCGGAGCTGCACATAGCCCTCGAGGGCTGGGTTGACGAGATCGATAAGGCGCTTCGGAGGACGGCAGGCAATCGCATGGTGAGCGAATGGGCCAAGAAGGTCGAGTGCCGCGATGCGCTTCGCGAAATAGCTTTCGTCCTTCCGGACGGGCTTCCGCCAGAGCTCTCCAGTAAAACGCTTGCCGCAGTTCGGAGATCAACCCGCTCCGGAATTCGTAACGATGAGCTCAGGATCTAGATTATGCCCGTCGACCCAGGCGCAGCTCGATCGCGGGGGGTCTAAGGAGTGACAGCGTCCAGCGGGTTTAGGAGTTTGCATGACATTGGATGCAGTCGAGATCTGGTATCTGTTCCAGAGATGCGGCCCGGCGTGACGCTGTGTTTTATCGTTTCGAGCGGCCCGAGAATCTGCCGTTAACTAACAAAGCGGTCAGAATTGGCCGCGGACATGTTGAATGGCTAAGCTTTCCCGCTGCTGATGGTCAGGCGCCGACCCCAAGTCGTCTTAGCTGGCTCAGGAACGAAAGCGGACGCATCGGCGTGGTTCCGGCCCTATGTCTCGTCGCTGCAGAGTTGAGCCGAGTACGCCGACGATCCGCTCGATGACCAGGAGGACCAAAACCTGTAACCAGGCCGTTATGAGCGAGCCTGCTTGCTTGAAGGTCTCGGATAACGCTGGCATTTTTCGTGGCGTTGCCTACGAGTTTCCACGTATCGCTCCGGCGGAGGCCGCCTTGTTCGGCGTGGCCGGCAACCTCACGATATGACCTCAAGTCCAGCCTTAAGGTCATGTCGCGATGCAGATGGAAG
>JBARNF010000517.1:0-14943 GCA_049802835.1 Bradyrhizobium sp. | reverse complement strand
CGAGATTTCGCCCGGCTTGGCGCGCAGGCCGCCGCCGGTCAGCGCCGCCATGCTCGCGGAATGATGCGGGCTGCGGAACGGGCGTTTGGATGTCAGCGCGCCGCCCTCGATCTCGCCGGCCACCGAGGCGATCATCGACACTTCCAACAGCTCCGTCGGCGACAGCGGCGGCAGGATCGAGGGCAGCCTTGCGGCGAGCATCGACTTGCCGGCGCCGGGGGAGCCGATCATCAGCAAATGGTGACCGCCGGCGGCCGCGATCTCGAGTGCGCGCTTGGCGCTCTCCTGGCCCTTGATGTCGCGCAAATCGAGCAGGCTCGCGGGCGCCTCGTGGATCCTCGGCTGCGGCCGCGACAGCACCTGCGTGCCCTTGAAATGGTTGGCGATCTGGATCAGCGAGCTCGCCGCGATGATCTGGATGTCGGGGCTCGCCCAGGCCGCCTCGGCGCCGCAGGCGGCCGGACAGATCAGGCCTTCCTCGCGCGAGTTGGCGCCGATCGCCGCCGGCAGCACGCCGGCGACGGGGGCGATCGAGCCGTCGAGGCCGAGCTCACCCAGGACCGTGAAGCCACCCAGAGCGTCCGGTGGAATGGCGCCGATGGCGGCCATCAGGCCGAGCGCGATCGGCAGATCGTAATGGCTGCCTTCCTTGGGCACGTCGGCCGGCGCCAGGTTGACGGTGATGCGCCGCGCCGGCAGCGCCAGGCCAGAGGCGATCAGTGCCGAGCGCACCCGCTCGCGTGCCTCCGACACCGCCTTGTCAGGCAGGCCGACGATCGCGAACGCCGGCAGGCCTGGCGCGACCTGGACCTGCACGTCGACCGCGCGGGCCTCGATGCCTTCGAAAGCGACGGTGGAAACGCGCTGGACCATGTTGCCCCTCCGGCGACGAGGCTAGCGGAAGCCGCCCACCTCCGCAAGAACAATACAGGAACACAGATCGTGCTGACGTCACGCGATCCGTTAACGACGGCCGCCGGCTCTTCTGGTTCGGACAATGGGCTTAACGCCGCTTTAGGTCCGCGCTCGCATTCTTCGGAAAATTGATGATCGATCCGCGGCTGCCGATGCAACGGCGCCGCCAACGAGGGATGCAACCATGCCTCCAGCGCCTTCGGCCGCTCCACCAGCGAAGACCCCTGCCGCAGAGGCGCGGACGGTGTCCGAGCTTGCCACCGACATCCTGCGCAAGACGACGGGCCTGTTGCTGGCCGGTCCGCGGCCGACCGCCGACGAGCAGCTCGACCTCTATGACCAGATGTTCGCGCGGCTGATGCCGCAGGTCGGCGTGGATGTGCTGGCCGAACTGAGCGCGGCGCTCGCTGGCGTCGAGCGCGCGCCTTACGCGACCGCGCGGCTGCTGGCTGTCCATCCCGAGGTGCGCATCGCCGCGCCGATGCTGGCCAAGGCGGCCGTGCTCGGCGAACGCGACCTTGCGGATTTCATCAGGACCGGCAGCCAGTCCCATCTCGTGGCCATCGCCAGCCGGAGGGGAATCGGAGAGACGCTGACGACGCTGCTGATCGGCCGCGGCCATCCGGTCGTGCGCATGGCGCTGGCGCAAAATCTGACTGCGCGTCTGTCCGAGGACAGCTATCGCAGCCTGTTCAAGGTCGCCGAGCGCGACGAGGACCTCGCCGAGAAGCTTGCGCTGCGCACCGACCTTCCGGCCAAGCTCTCCCGCGCCTTCGTCACGGCCGCGAGCGAGGGCGCCCGCGCCCGTTTCATCAAGGCCGCGCCGCCGGCGACCCGCGCCACCTTGCAGGCCGCCCCGTCCCGGTCGGCCGGTGCTGCAATGCGCGCCATGTGGGATTATCAGCAGGTCAAGACCGAGGTCGCCGCGCTCAGTCGCACCGGTAAGCTCGGTGATTCCGCGGTCAACCGCTTCTGCGTCACCGGCGATTTTCCCGCCGTCATCGCAGCGCTTGCGCTGCTCTGCGACGTCTCGATCGAGCTGATCGAATCGCTGATGGATGAGAATCGCCTCGGCGATCTCCTGCTGGCCTGCAAGGCTGCGCGGCTGAGCTGGGCGACGACCGCGATGCTGCTGCGCGGCCGCCCCGGCTACGACGTGATCCAGGCGGAGGACGTCGAGGAAGCGCGCAAGCGCTTCGAGAAGCTGGCCCTGTCCGAGGCGCAGTGGAAGGTCCGCGGGCTCAAGCCGAGCTGAGCGGCCGGGCCCTGCGTCAGCCGGGCGGCGTGCTCGGGTAGGCCGTGAAGTCGATCTTGAACATGTTCGGATCGAGCTTCTTGGTCGTATCCAGATTGTAGACGGCGATCGTCGTGTCGTAGCCCTGCGGATCGGTGACGGTCCACTGCTTGAGCTGGCCGTCCTTGGCGCCGAGCATCAGCATCATCCGGCTGGTGCCGATCAGCGCCTGCTTTTCCTCGATCGTGATCGTGATGTAGAGGTCGTCGGCTGCGACCGCGATCACGTTGGTGTCCTTGAGCAGGTCGATGCGGTCGGACAGCAAATAGCGCAGCGGCGTCTGCGATAGCGGATAGACGTCTTGGGTCGCGAGCTTGCGGTCGCGCACGACCAGCGACGAGCCGTCGGCGATGATGTCGATGGGCGTCGGCGGTTCGTATTCAAAGCGTACCTTGCCGGGCTTCTGGATATAGAAGTCGCCCTTGGTCTTGCTGCCGTCCGGCCCGACCTGAACGAAGTTTCCGACCAGCGTCTGCAGCGACGACAGATAGGCGCTCACCTTGGCCGCCTGGGCCTTCTGGTTGGCGTCGAACGATGTGAAGATGCTGGCCGGGACGTTGCGCCGGGGATCCGGGATGATCGGATTCGGCGGAACGGTCTGGGTGGCGCCGGTGGTCTGCGCGCCGCGCTGCTGGTCGGAGGCGCTGAGCTGAGCGCCGCCCTTCGGGCCGGACTTCGGTGCCGGCGTGGTCTGGGCGGTGGCGTGGCCTGCCGCGCCGGCCAGGGTGCAGGCAACAACGGCGCACCCAATCAGCCAAGCGGCCATGCGACGCCCGTGTGGGGTTGCGGAGAGCAAAAACTGGCTGTTCGACAAGGGGCTTTTCAAAACGACGTCCTGAGTTTTACGCGTTTCTATCTTGGTTGGGTCGGGCAGGGTGATCGTAATTGCGTGATGATACGACACGGAAACGGCAGATCTGGGACCAAGCTGATGGTCAGAACCCGCCTTCTTCCTCGGGCACCAGGATCTCGCGCTTGCCGGCGTGGTTGGCCTGGCCGACGATGCCTTCCTGTTCCATCCGCTCCATCAGCGAAGCGGCCTTGTTATAGCCGACCTGCAGCCGCCGTTGAATGTAGCTGGTGGAGGCCTTGCGGTCGCGTTTGACGACGGCGACGGCCTGGGAGAACAGGTCGTCACCGCCACCACCACCGCCCATGCCGGTAGCGTCGAACACGGCGCCGTCCTCTTCGCTCGGCTCCTCGGCGGTGACCGCCTCGAGATATTCGGGCGAGCCCTGTGTCTTGAGGTGGCGCACCACCTTTTCGACCTCCTCGTCGGAGCAGAACGGACCGTGCACGCGGCTGATGCGGCCGCCGCCGGCCATGTAGAGCATGTCGCCTTGGCCGAGCAGCTGCTCGGCGCCCATTTCGCCGAGAATGGTACGGCTGTCGATCTTGGACGTCACCTGGAAGGAGATGCGGGTCGGGAAGTTCGCCTTGATGGTGCCGGTGATGACGTCGACCGACGGGCGCTGCGTCGCCAGGATCACGTGCAGGCCGGCGGCGCGCGCCATCTGGGCGAGGCGCTGCACCGTACCCTCGATGTCCTTGCCGGCGACCATCATCAGGTCGGCCATCTCGTCGACGATGATGACGATGTAGGGCAGGGGATCGAGGTCGAGCTTCTCCTCCTCGTAGATCGCCTTGCCGGTCTCCTTGTCGAAGCCGGTATGGACGGTGCGCGTCAGCTCCTCGCCCTTGTTGCGCGCCTCGGCGACCCTGGCATTGTAGCCGTCGATGTTGCGCACGCCGAGCTTGGACATCTTCTTGTAGCGCTCTTCCATCTCGCGCACGGCCCATTTCAGCGCGACGACGGCCTTCTTCGGGTCGGTCACGACCGGCGTGAGGAGATGTGGGATGCCGTCATAGACCGACAGCTCGAGCATCTTGGGATCGACCATGATCAGCCGGCACTGGTCTGGACGCAGCCGGTAGACCAGGCTCAGGATCATGGTGTTGATCGCAACCGACTTGCCGGAGCCGGTGGTGCCGGCGATCAGCATGTGCGGCGTGCGGGCGAGATCGATGATGATGGACTCGCCGCCGATGTTCTTGCCGAGGCACAGCGGCAGCTTGGCGACGCTTTCGGTGGCCTCCTTCGCTACCAGGAGCTCGCGCAGATAGACCTTCTCGCGATGCGCGTTCGGCAGCTCGATGCCGATCGCGTTGCGGCCGGGCACCACGGCGACGCGCGCCGACAGCGCACTCATCGAGCGCGCGATGTCATCGGACAGACCAATGACGCGCGACGACTTGATGCCGGGCGCGGGCTCCAGCTCGTACAAGGTGACGACCGGGCCGGGATGTGCCTTGACGATCTCGCCGCGCACGCCGAAATCCTGCAGCACGCCTTCGAGCGCGCGCGAATTGGCCTCGAGCTCGCTCTTCGATAGCGGCTGGCGGTCAGTGGCCTTGGGCGCGGCCAGCATCGAAACCGAGGGCAGGTCGTATTTGGCGTTGGACTTGCGCGCCGGCGTTTTCGCCGCGGGCTTCTTGCGCGCGCGGGGAGCCGGCTCCTCCTCTTCTTCGTCCTCGTCGGTCTCTTCTTCGCCGCCGCCATCCTCATCCATCTCGGGCGCGAGCGTCGGTTTCTTCTGGCCGCCGCCAAGGCTGGGCTCGTGCCGGCTGGCAGGGGCGCTACGCGGCTGCGGCCCGCTGGAAACCAGCGCGCGATAGGCCGTGCTGAGGAACCAGCCGACCCGCGCCTTGGCGCTCATGATGGCGTGGAACACCCAGCCGAGCCGCACGGCGCTCTTGTCGTCGTCATCCTCTGAATCGGTCGGCGGCGTGTCGTCGTCCTCGTCCGCCAGCAGTTCGGGATCGGTCTCCCGCGCGCCCAAGCCACCGGCGATCAGCAGGCAGCCGATCATGGCGGCGAGGAGCAGGCTGCCGAGCACGAGGCGGTAGATCAGCCCGGGCGGCCCGAACACGACCGCCGGCGCGCGTACCAGGGCGTCGCCGACCACGCCGCCCAAGCCCGTCGGCAGCGGCCAGGCATGCGAGCGCGGCCAGCAGCTGGCAAAACCGGCGGCGATGATCGCCCCGAGGATCCATGCGCCGAACCGCAGCGCCTCGCGGTCGAACGGGCGATGGGTCACCATGCGCCAGCCGCGGATC
The DNA here is from genome assembly GCA_049802835.1 of Bradyrhizobium sp. Taxonomy (GTDB): domain Bacteria; phylum Pseudomonadota; class Alphaproteobacteria; order Rhizobiales; family Xanthobacteraceae; genus Bradyrhizobium. The sequence continues at coordinate 9,617 of JBARNF010000517.1, read as the reverse complement.
GCGATCGGCAGGATCACCATGATCGCGCCGAGGCCGAGGATCTGCATCAGGAGGTCGGCGCCGATCGCACCGGGGTAGCCGACGATGTTGCGGATCGCGCGCGAGGTCGCGTGGCTCAGGCTCGGATCCTGAACCGACCAGGTCATCAGGGCCGCTGCGGCGATGCCCGACAATCCGATCAGGGCCAGGCCTGCAAGCTCGCGCAGCCGCCGCACCAGCGCGTCCCGCAGCGACGTCGGCAGATGGTTGACCAGGGGAATGACTCGTTCGATCGCCGGCATCCGCATCAGCCCCGCGACTAACCCAGGGCCTCGACCAGCCGGTGCAGTGCCTCACCGGTCGATTCGCTGTCCGCTACCAGCGCGAGCCTGATGTAGCCCGCGCCGGGATTGAAGCCGTCGCCTTGCGGACGCGCGAGATAGCTGCCGGGCACCACGCGCACACCGGCGTCCCGATAGAGCTTCACCGTGACGGCCTCGTCACCACCGCGATCGGCGACGTCGAGCCAGACGCAGAAGCCGCCGTCGGGGCGGTTATAGCCGTAGCGATCGCCGATGATCTGGTCGGCGAGGTCGAACTTGGCCCGGTACAGCCGGCGATTTTCCTCGACATGCGCTTCGTCGCCATAGGCGGCGACCGCGACGTGCTGCAGCGGCACCGGCACCTGCGGCGCTGCGACATTGCGCAGCTCGTGATAGGCGGCCAGGAAGCGCCGGTCGCCGGCGGCAAATCCGACGCGCATGCCCGGCACGTTCGAGCGCTTCGACAGCGACTGGAATGCGATCACATTGGTGTAGTCGGGGCCGGCATGCTCGAGCATGCTGCCCGGCGCTTTCTGCGTATAGATCTCCGAATAGCATTCGTCGCTGAAGATCAGGAAGCCGAAGCGATCGGCGAGCTGCTTCAGCCGGCGCATGTAGTCCGGCGACGCGACCGATCCTTGAGGATTTGCAGGCGAAGCGATGTAGAAGGCGATCGCGCGTGACAGCGTCGCTTCGTCAAGCGCATCGAGGTCGGGCAGAAAGCCGTTCTCGCGCGTGGTCGGCAGGTAGATCGAGTCGCAGCCCGCGGTGCGTGCGCCGACGCCGTAGACCGGATAGAACGGATTGGGCATCAGGATCGCCGGCCGGCCACGGCGCGGGCTGATATGCCGAAGTGCGGCGTGGGCGGCGAAGAACAGTCCCTCACGGCTGCCGTTCAGGACCAGGATCTCGTGATCGGGATCGATGGCACGCGGCAATGCGAATCGGGTCGACAGCCAGCGTGCTGCAGCCTTGCGGAACGGCTCGATGCCCTTGGCGGCGGGGTAGCGGCCGAAATCGGCGATGTGCTGCGCCAGCACCGGGCCGACGAAATCCGGAACCGGGTGCTGCGGCTCGCCCACGGCCAGCGTGATCAAGGGCTTGCCCGGCGTGTAGGGGGCGAGCAGTTCGCTCAGCCGCGCAAAAGGCGAGCGCTCGCCGTCCGAATGGACGGCGCCAGCGGGCGCGAGGGATGAAGCGGTCATTGCCATACTTAAAAACGCGCGCCAAACCAGTTGAAGCCGCCGATCGCCCAGGAACCGGTGCTGTTGAGATCACCATAGGTTGGGCGAGGTTAAGACGCGATTAACCATCGGCACTGGCAACCGTTTTGATCGTTTTTCCCGGCCCGATCCAGAGGCAATTTCGCAACAGCGGCCGACTTTGTCGCGATTCGCGCGGCGTCTCGCCGTGTTCGTTGTCCCGATTGCAGTTCCGGATGCCTCGTTGAGGTGCGGGCTGCCCGCCCGATGGTCATGCCTCGGGCGACGGCCTGGAGCATCCGCGTCCTTGCTAGCGGCCTTGCGCCAAGGAGTGGATGGCGGCGCGTCGCCGTGCCCAAGCGGCTCCGCAGGCGGAAACAACCCGCCATGATGAAACGTCGAGCCAAGAGCCCCGATCATCACATGCGATCGTCGCGAGCCAAGTCATCAGATCGAGAAAAACGGCGGCCCGGTGCGCCGGAATATCAATGGGAATCTACGCGCACCGGGCCTTGACCGAACTACTTGGGGGCTTAGTTCGGGTGACGGACAGTTAGCACGGTCGTTTTTCCGGCGTATTGCCGGTGCTTGAAGATTTGTAGAATTTGATTTCGGAACCCGCAGAATGCGGAGATGTCCGGCCAAATGCTTAACGGAGATGTCCGCCTCTGCCGCGACTTTTCGATCACGGTACCGACGGCGCCTGTAACCATATGCTCGTCGTCCATTGCCGCTGACGGCGCCGCGAAGTTTTTCCAAACGGAAACACTCAGTCACGTTCGGCACCAATCGAAATTTCACGAAATGAATTTGGCGCATCACGACCATCTTTGACGGGCATCACCGATTCCTGTCGTGTGCCGAAGAGCGTCGGCGCGCAAGGACTCTGACTTCCGAAAGAACGTCGATGATGCGTCTGAGACTGCCGGGCGTGCTTGCCCTGATCCTGCTGGCCATACCCGTGTCGCCGCTTCCCCGCATGGCCGCGGCCGCACCTGTCGCGGCTGCAACATTCATCACGGTCGAGGGCAACCGGCGCGTCGAGGCAGATACCATCCGCTCCTACTTCAAGCCGGGTCCGGCTGGCACGGTCGACGCCGGCCAGGCCGACGACGGGCTCAAGTCTCTGATCGAGACTGGCCTGTTCGCCGACGTCAAGATCGAGCGGCAGGGTGGCCGGCTGATCGTGCGCGTGGTCGAGAATCCCGTCATCGGCCGCGTCGCCTTCGAGGGCAACAAGAAGGTCAAGGACGAGCAGCTCACCGCAGAGGTGCAATCGAAGCCGCGTGGTACGCTGTCGCGTCCGATGGTGCAGTCCGATGCCCAGCGCATCGCCGAGATTTACCGGCGCTCGGGACGCTATGACGTGCGCGTCACGCCCGAGATCATCGAGCAGCCCAACAACCGCGTCGATCTCGTCTTCACCGTGGCCGAGGGCGCCAAGACCAACGTCAAGTCGGTCAGCTTCGTTGGCAACAGCGCCTATTCCGCAGCCCGGCTGCGCGACGTGATCAAGACCCACGAATCGAACTGGCTCAGCTTTCTCGGCAACAACGACGTCTACGATCCTGATCGCGTGGAAGCCGATCGCGACCTGATCCGCCGCTTCTACCTGAAGAACGGCTATGCGGACGTGCAGGTCGTGGCCGCGCTCACCGAGTATGACCCCGAACAAAAAGGGTTCCTGGTCACGTTCCAGATCGACGAAGGCCAGCAATACCGCGTCGGCTCGGTGCAGTTCCAGTCGAGCGTGGCCGCGCTCGACGCCAACGCCCTGCGGACCTATTCGCGCGTCAATGTCGGCGCGCTGTATAACGTCGAGCAGCTCGAAAAGTCGGTCGAGGAGATGCAGATCGAGGCGGCGCGCCGCGGCTTCGCCTTCGCCGTCGTGCGCCCGCGCGGCGATCGCAATCTCGAGGCGCATACGGTGGCGATCGTATTCCAGGTCGACGAGGGGCCGCGCACCTATATCGAGCGCATCACGATCCGCGGCAACACCCGGACCCGCGACTACGTGATCCGGCGCGAATTCGACATCTCCGAGGGCGACGCCTACAACCGCGCGCTGGTCGACCGTGCCGAGCGGCGGCTGAAGAACCTCGACTTCTTCAAGGAGGTGAAGGTCACGACCGAGCCGGGCTCGTCGAGCGACCGCGTGATCCTGGTCGTCGGCCTTGAGGAGAAATCGACCGGCGACTTCTCGATCTCCGGCGGCTACTCGACCACCGACGGCGCGCTGGCCGAGGTCTCCATCTCCGAGCGCAACTTCCTCGGCCGCGGCCTGTTCGCCAAGGCGTCCGTCACCTATGGCCAGTATACGCGCGGCGTATCGCTGTCCTTTGTCGAACCCTATCTGCTCGACTATCGGGTCGCCCTCGGGCTCGACGTCTCCTATCGTCAGCAGTTGGCCAACAGCACCACGAGCTACGGTACGCGGACCATCGGCTTCAGCCCGCGCCTCGGCTTCCAGCTGCGCGAGGATCTGTCGCTGCAGCTGCGCTATTCGCTGTACCGGCAGGAGATCACGCTGCCGTCCTATCTTGCCAACTGTAACAACAACGCCGCCAACGGCCTGTTGGCCTTCAACCCGACCCCCGCTTACATTCAGAGCGTGCTCGGCGGCGTCGATCCGACCAACTCGACCACTTCGGGAGTCTACGGTTATGGCTGCTATGGCGACGGCGAATCGACCCTGCCGATCCGGAAAGAGCTGAACGACGGCGCCGCGCTCACATCGGCGCTGGGCTATACGCTGACCTACAACACGCTCGACAACAACAAGAACCCGACCGAGGGCCTGCTGATCGATTGGCGGCAGGACTTTGCCGGCGTCGGCGGCAATGTCAGCTATCTCAAGTCGGCGGTGGATGCGAAATACTATACGCCGCTGGTGTCCGACATCGTCAGCGTGATCCACCTGCAGGGCGGCCTGTTGAACAAGATCGGCGACAAGGACCTGCGCATGCTCGACCACTACCAGATGGGTCCGGCGCTGGTGCGCGGCTTTGCGTCCAACGGCATCGGGCCGCGCGACATCACCTATCGCAGCCTCGGCGCGACCGGCGACTCGCTCGGCGGCACCAAATATTGGGGAGCCTCGGCCGAGCTGCAGATGCCGTTCTGGTTCCTGCCGAAGGAAGTCGGCCTGAAGGGCGCGGTCTATGCCGATGCCGGCTCGCTGTGGGGCTATCAGGGCCCGACCTCCTGGGCGGCGACCGGCGAGGTCAATACGGCGGCCTGCAAATGCGGCCTGCAATATGATGACAGCAAGGTCGTTCGCTCGTCGGTCGGCGTCGGCCTGATCTGGGCCTCGCCGTTCGGCCCGCTGCGCTTCGACTACGCGGTGCCGCTGACCAAGGGCAAATACGACGTCGTGCAGGAGTTCAGGTTCGGCGGCGGCACGTCGTTCTGAGCCGGGGCATGGTTCTGCGGCGGCAGCGACCTGAGCGTTCTTTACGAAAGCGCTGCGTCTGGCTCGGTATCGGGCGTCTCCATGGCCAGCTAGCGCCTATGGAGGGGAACGGCAGATGAGCGCCGTTGCCGCAGAACTCGTAGACCGCGCAAAGCGCGATGCTACGGGTTTTGATCATCTCCGATGACGCGTGACGGCCCGCAGCGGAGCTTCGACCAACCGCACGAACCGCTTCGCCGACGCGGGGACGCCTGCGGGCGACCCGCTCTGCGTCCGACTACGCCGCGCTCTCCAGCAGCGCCTCTTCGGCCGCAATCACCGCATCGGGCGTACCGACGTGCATCCATACGCCTTCGAGCCGCAGGCCGAACAGCCGCTCCTGCTCGTTCGCCTTGTCGAACATCCTGGTCAGCGAGAACTCGCCCTTCGGCGCGCCGTCGAAGATCGCAGGCGAGATGATGGCGGCTCCCGCGTAGACGAACGGCACCACCTGGTGTTCCCGTCGCTTGCGCAGCGTGCCGTCGGCGAGCATCGCATAGTCGCCGAGGCCGGAGTAGCCGATCGACGTCGCGGTCGGCGCCATCAGCAGCATGATGTCCATGCGTTCGGGATCGAAAGTATCGCCGAGCCGTGCCAGATTGTGGCGCACGCCTTCGATCCACATCGTGTCGGAATTGACGTGGAAGAACGGCTCGTGGCCCAGCAGCGGCAGCGCCTTGACGACCCCGCCGCCGGTGCCGAGCACCTGGTCGCGCTCGTCCGAGATGATCACGCGGGGGGTGTTGCGGGTGGCGGTGTGTTCGATGATCTGGTCGGCCAGATAATGGACGTTGACGACCGCTTCGGTGACGCCGGCATCGCTCAGGCGGTCGAGCACGTGATCGAGCAGCGGGCGGCCGGCCACGGGCACCAGCGGTTTGGGTATCGTGTCCGTCAGCGGGCGCATCCGCAATCCGAGACCAGCAGCGAGGACCATGGCTTTGTGCGGCTTGACGGGCATCTCAGGGCAATCTCGATCAAAGGTGGCACGAGCGAATCATACCACGCGACAACGTGGAACGTCTCGATCGGCTGCGATAGCCCGGCCCGATGACGAATATGCGACGGCGAGCGCGCCGTCGTGACGCCTGATGCCGCAGGGGCAGGCTGGTCAGGCCTCGGCGGCCGCGCGCTTGTTGGCCTTCTTCTTCCCGGTCTTCAGGAACGTGACGCCGATCTGGTCGCCATTGACCCAGGCGAGCTCGCAGCGCCGATAGGCAAGGCCCGTCGAGGACAGCAGCAGGAAGAATTCCTTCAGATGCAGGCCTTCGACCGAACCCTCGACCGTCAGCTTGGCGCCGGTCTCGGAGACGTCCTCGATGGTGCAGTTGCGGCGCCAGGTGCCGTCGATGCCCATCATGAAAGCGGGAATGCCGCGCTCGAAGACGACGCGTTCGCCCTTCTGCCGTTCCGACATGTCCGCCTCCCGACGCCCGCGGCACGTCCATGTACCGCTCGACGGCGCACGGTAGGGGGGGATGGCTAAGAACCGGTAAAGCTACGGGGGGGAGCTGTGGATCAGCGCGATGAGGTTTCCTCAGACAGCAGCCGCCGGCGGCGGCACATTCGTCGCGTACCAGGCGCGCAGCGGGTCGAGCGCCGGATGCGCCAGCGCGCGGTGCAGGTAGTCCCAGATGCGCGGCTGGTGCTTCAGGTAATGCGGCTTGCCGTCGCGGCGGTTGAGCCGGGCGAAGGTGCCGAGCAGGCGGGTGTTGCGCTGGGCCGACATGATGGCGTAGTGCGCGCCGAATGCGTCGGCGTCGAAGCTTTCATCGGCCGCCTGGCGCGCCGCGACGTAGCGATCGAGCAGCGCCTGCTCGACGGCGGCTGAGACATCGATGCGGGCGTCCTGGGCCAGCGAGGCGACGTCGTAGGCCGGCGGGCCCATGACGGCGTCCTGGAAGTCGATCACGCCGACCCGTGCGATCCCTTCGCGCGCCGGCAGCCACAGCAGGTTCGGCGAATGATAGTCGCGGATCACCCAGGTCGGCGTCGCCGCGAGCGGCGCCTCCAGCAGGTCCCGCCACATCTCGAGGAATTCGCCGCGCAGCACCTGCGACGGCTGCACCCCGCGATCGGGCAGATACCATTCCAGCATCAGCCCGATCTCGATCAGCATGGCGTCGACGTCGAAGGCCGGCACATTGTAGGTCACCTGCGGCGCCAGCGGCAGCACCGAGGGCACGTCCTGGCCGTGCAGGGCAGCCAGCAGGTCGGTCGCGGCCTCGTAGCGCTCGACGATCGGGCGTGGCGGGTCGCCTTCGATGACGCCGTCGCGGCCGAGATCCTCGGTGACCAGGAAGCCATGGTCGAGGTCGGCATCGTTGATCTTCGGCGCCGAGATGCCGCGGCCGCGCAAGGCGCCGGCGATCGCGACGAACGGACGAACATCCTCGGCAAGATGCACGGCGCCGCTGTAGGGCTTGCCGTTGTAGACCGCCGGGCCATCGGGCCGCTTCGGCGAATTCATCAGGATGAAGACGCGCTCGCCCCTATGGAGCCGCGCATAGGAGCGGGTCGAGGCGTCGCCGGCCATGCGCTCGCGGCGCGATTTGGCGTGGCCGGCCTCGGTCAGAAATTCGCGGAGGCTCTTCAGGCGCGCGACGACCGCAGCCGCCTTGCCTATGCCGGTGATCTCGGCGAGGCGCGCGGTATCGCCCTGCGGGGAGTCGTGGCGGAACGCGATGTCGATGCGGTCCTGCGGCAGGGCGTCCGTGGCGCGCTCCGGCCATTCGATCAGCACGACGGTGGCTTCGGGCAGCGGCGACAGGCCGATCTCCTCGAGCTCCGATGGATTGCCGATGCGGTAGAGATCGGCGTGCACCAGCGGAAAGTCCGGCAGGTCGTAGCTCTGCGCCAGGGTGAAGGTCGGGCTCGGTACCTCGAACTCGTCGTCGCCTGCGAGATAGCGGATCATCGCCCGGGCCGCGGCGGTCTTGCCGGCACCGAGATCGCCTGTGAGCGTGATCAGCGCGCCGGGGCCGATCAGCAGCGCGAGATCGGCCATCAGGGCGGCGGTTGCGGTCTCGTCCGCGAGCGCAGTGGTGAATATCAGCTGGTCCGTCATTCCGCGGCGTTGCGTTGCGCGACGTGGTCGGTCGGGAAATCGCATGTGACCGTGGTGCCCTGGCCGACCACAGAATCCATCCGCACCCTGCCGCCATGCAGCTCGACGAAGGAGCGTACCAGCGACAGGCCGAGCCCGGCGCCACGATGGCGCGAGCCTTGCGAATGGCTCTCGAACCATTCGAACACCTTGTCCTTCACCTCGGGCGGAATGCCGGGGCCTGAGTCGGTGACGGCGAAGGCGACGCTGTGATCGGTCCGGCGGGCGCTGACGACGACGCTCGAATCCGGCGGCGAGAAGCCGACCGCATTGGCGAGCAGATTGTACAGCACCTGCACGACGCGGCGCTCGTCGCCGACGAAGGTGCCGACATCGGGATCGACCGCGACGGTCAGGCGGATGCGGTCGGTGGCGAGCCGGTCCTGTACGCCCTCGGCGGCGGCCTCGATCGCCTTGGCGGCGTCGACCGGCCCGAGCTCGAGCTTCATCGCGCCGGCATCGATGGTGGCGAGGTCGAGAATGTTGTTGGTCAGCGCCAGCAGTGCGTTGGTCGATTTGGTGACGTAGTCGAGATACTCGGCCTGCTTCGGCGTCAGCGGCCCGGTCGACGGATCCGACAGGAAATGCGCGAAGCCGATGATCGTGGTGAGCGGGGCACGCAGCTCGTAGGAGACGTGGTGGACGAAGTCGATCTTCATCTGCCCGGCGGCTTCGAGCGCCTCGTTGCTCTCGCGCAAGGCACGCTCGACATTCTCGGTGTCGGTGATGTCCTGGAAGGTCAGCATCGTGGCGCCGTCGGGCAGGGGACGGCTCATGCAGTCGAGCACGCTGCCGTCCTTGCGCTCGAGCTTCAGCGCAATGTCGATCCGGTTCTCGATCGACGTGATGGCCTCACGGATGGTGCGCCACGCCGTCGGCTCGTCATAGAGCGTCCGGCACCAGGATTCGACGGTGTCGATGTGCGGATGCTCACGTAAGGATTCGGGGGTGAGCCGCCACATCCGTGCGAAGGCGGGGTTGAACAGCTCGACGCGGCCATTGCTGCCGAACACGGCGACGCCCTCGGCGAGGCTGTCGAGCGTCTCGCGCTGGACCCGGATCAGGCCGTCGAAGCGGCGGGCGAGCGCGAAGCTCTCGGTGACGTCGTCGAACAGATAGGTCACGCCGCCCTCGGGATTGGGCGTGGTAACGACCGACAGCGCGCGGCCGTCGGGCAGGAACCAGGTGTCCTTGGCGGCCTCGACGGCGCGGTACGCCTCGTGCAGCTTGGCCTTCCAGGCGCGGAAGTCGGCCTGCTCGGGCAGCTTGCGACCGGCGCGCAGACGGTCGAGCACCGAGGAGTCATCCGGCTGGCCGTCGAGGAATGCGGTGTCGAGATCCCACAGACGCCGGTAGGAATCGTTGTAGAAGGCGAGCCGGCGCTGGCCGTCGAACACGGCGACGCCCGACGACAGCTGGTCGAGCGTGCGGCGGTGCGCTTCCCTCATCCGCACCACAGCCGCATCCAGCGCAGCCGCCTCGCTGGCATCGATGGCGACGCCGGCGCTGCAGCTGCCGAGCGTGAAGGCGCGCACGTCGTGCATGCGGCGCTCGCC
>JBARNF010000516.1:0-2001 GCA_049802835.1 Bradyrhizobium sp. | reverse complement strand
CCAGCGCGCTGATGCGGCTGCCGGAGGCGAGTTCGCTCGATGTCGCCGCGATGCGCCGGCACGGCCAGGCGATCCTCGACCAGGTCAACGCCGTGCAGCAGTTCAACCGCCGCATCCTGGAGCGGCTGCGGCCGGTCGGCCTCGCCGAACTCGGCCTGCGCGAGGCGCTCGGCGCGCTGGTGCGGCTGTGGCGGGAGTCGCGGCCGGAGATCGTGATCGAGACCAGATTTACCGACACCGTCGTGCGCAGCAACGAGACCGCCGAGCTGACGATCTACCGCGTCGTTCAGGAGGCGTTGACCAACGTGTTCCGTCACGCCGAGGCGACCGCAGTCGACGTCACCATCGAGCCGCTGCAGCAGACCATGGCCGGGCACCGCCGCAGCTACACGCGGGTGCGCGTGCGCGATGACGGCCGTGGGCTCAAGCCCGAGCACAAGCTCGGCTTCGGCCTCACCGGCATGCGCGAGCGGCTGCTGGCGCTCGGCGGCACCCTGACGGTGGCCTCGACCGGCACCGGCGTCACCATCGAGGCCATGGTGCCGGCCGATGCCGCGTGAGGAGTTTCCCGGATAGGAACATTCGATCGGACAGTGCATTCAGGAGGAACAAACGATTCGGCGTGAGCCGCGGTCCGGAGCACGCGCGGCTTGCGGTGATCAGATGACGAGAACCTTGTTTGCGCTGAGCGGCGCAGCCATGGCGGCTGCGCTGTCGTTCAACCATGCTGTCGCGCGCGACGACGGGCGCTACGCCAACTCTCCCCTCAAAGGCTGGTTCGACAGTCTCAGAAGCGGCCGCGGCCCGTGCTGCTCGGATGCGGACGGCTTCGCAGTGTCCGATCCCGACTGGGACATGGAGGGCTCGCATTATCGCGTGCGGCTCGATGGTAAGTGGATCGTGGTGCCGGATGATGCCGTCATCACCGAGCCGAACCGTGCCGGGCGCACGATGGTGTGGCCCATCAAGGGCACGCTCGGCACCTCGATCCGCTGCTTCATGCCGGGCAATCTGAGCTGAACGGGAGCAGGGCGCTGTTGCGCCGCGCTTGTCTGTGGCCGATCGCCCTGCATGCGCGCTCGCATGGGAACTTCGCTTGATCGGCACGATTGCTTCGCAAGGTCAGCCGTCGGGCCGGCCTGAGGCGAGGAGCATCATGGAACAGACCAGCGAGATCGGCCTGCAGGAGCGAATTCGTCAGCGCGCCCACGCGCTTTGGGAGCAGTCCGGACGACCGGACGGCCATGAGGATGAGTTCTGGCATCGGGCCGAGCGCGAGATCCGCGAAATGGAGCAGTTGCACGACGAGGCGACGGCGCCGCAGCCGACCATCCTGCCGGGTTGAAGGCGAGACCAGAACGGAAGGATGAGCTGATGAGCAAGGAGACCCCGAAAGACGATCCCCGCCAGGAGAGCGATTGGGGATCGCTGAAGCAGACCGACATGCCCTGGGCCGAGAAGCCCGAGAAGGAGCAGCGCTCCGAGGCGGCGAGGGACCTCGCTCGCCGATCCGCTGTCGAGCTACACATCGGGCACGACGGTCGCGGTGACCGGCGGTAAGCCGTTCATCTGAAGATCAGCCGGACGTGAATGCTCGTCGCCTTTGTCGGACACCCGACAGCGCGCGATGTGACACACCGTGCGCCGTTGTCTTCTCAGGCAAACGACATCCGCTCGCATGGCGCCGGCTCGGCCTGCACCGGCCAGACGGCGGCTGACGCCGTTTCGCCCTGCCGTTCGTCGAGAATGCGCTTCACCGAGCGTGAGCAGAGGCCGCATTGAACGGAGCAGCCGAGGCAATCGTAGATCTGGGCAGGCGAGCCGAAGGTGACATCGCCCGCCGTGACGATGTCGCGGATGGCCGTGTCGCTGATGACGTTGCAGGAACAAATGATCATGGCTGTTGCTCGCTTCTGCAAGCAATAAGCAACCTGGATGCCAACGGCGCCACGGAGAAACGCAGCTAATCAGAATCGTTCGAAATGGTGGGGATCAGCGGGT
>JBARNF010000515.1:0-3064 GCA_049802835.1 Bradyrhizobium sp. | reverse complement strand
GAGATCGCCACGTTCGGACATTCGGGCTCACAGGCCGAACAGCTCGTGCACTGCGAGGCTATGATCTTCAAAGTCATCAATTGCTCCTGTCGAAAGGGTCGGCGGCGCCGCGGCGCCGCCGGGGTCGAATGTCAAGCTGCAGAGATCAGTGCGCCCTGGCGGATTTCGGCGTCACCGCGCACGACGTGCTGCATCTCGCCGCTGTTGACCTTGTCGAGGTAGTTCTTGAACCAGGCGATCGCGGACTTCTCGATGAACTCATGGGCGAACTGGTCGACGGGCTCGATGCCCGCGGCCTGCAGGTCGCTCTTCGGGCAGCCGCCAATCTTGGCCACGAACACCGCATGGCAGTCGTTGATGGCGCGGATGACGGTTTCCAGACTGTCCTCGTCGCCATAGCCGCCCTGGCAGTACAGGTCGACGCGGCGGTGACCGACGAACTTCGCACCGGCCGTGGAGAGCTCATAGACCTGGAACTCCTTGGCGTGGCCGAAATGCTCGTTGATCAGGCCCGAGCCCTTGGTCGCGACCGCGACCAGCAGCTTGATGTCGCTGGACTGGCCGGCGAGCGAGGCGAGCTCCTCCTGCCGGGCGACGACCTTGGCGACGCGCTCGCTCTCGACCGCCTCCTGATAGGCCTTGCGGCTGTCGATGTCGTAGTTCACCTCCATCGCCATGATCTTGTCGGTGGTGAACTCGGCTGAGCGGTCCTCGCCGAGCAGGCCGACGGCGTCGGCGCGGCACTGGCGGCAATGCCGCATCATGTTCATCTCGCCTTCGCACTCGTCCTGCAGGGCCTTCAGCTCCTGCGCGGTCGGGCCGCGCTGGCCGGTCAAGCCGAACACGGTGCCGTGCTCCGGCGAAGAGATCAGCGGCATGATATTGTGCAGGAAGGCGCCGCGCGACTTCACCGCCTTGTTGACTTCGACGAGGTGCTTGTCGTTGACGCCCGGGATCATCACCGAGTTGACCTTGCAGAGGATGCCGCGCTCGGTCAGCATCTCCAAACCCTGCAGCTGCCGGTCGGTCAGCAGCTTGGCAGCCTCGACGCCGGTGTAGCGCTTGTGCTTCCAGAACACCCACGGATAGATCTTGGCGCCGACCTCGGGGTCGACCATGTTGATCGTGATCGTGACGTGGTCGACGTTGAAGCCGGCGATGGTGTCGACATGGTCGGGCAGCGCGAGGCCGTTGGTCGACAGGCAAAGCTTGATGTCGGGTGCGGTCCGGGCGATCAGCTCGAAGGTCTTGAACGTCTTCTCGGGGTTGGCGAGCGGATCGCCGGGGCCTGCAATGCCGAGCACGGTCATCTGCGGAATGGTCGAAGCAACGGCGAGCACCTTCTTGGCCGCCTGCTCCGGCGAGAGCTTTTCGCTGACGACGCCCGGACGCGACTCGTTGGCGCAATCATATTTGCGGTTGCAGTAGTTGCACTGGATGTTGCAGGCGGGCGCGACGGCGACGTGCATGCGCGCGTAGTGATGATGCGCCTCTTCGCTGTAGCAGGGATGGTTCTTCACCTTTTCCCAGATATCCGGCGGCAGGTCGTTCTCGCCGGCCCCCGAGCCGCAACTCGCCTTGCCGCTGCCGCCCGATGTGCCGCAGCCCTTGTGCTCTGCGATGGTCTGCATCACTGAGCTGAGCTGTTCGCCGTCCGGTATCGTCGCCTGTTCGTGCTGCACTGACGCGTCCATGTCCGCTCCTTAACGTTGCTGGCGAGCCGCAAACCGCCTTGGCTTAGGGTTCAGCAACTCGCGTGCCACGCCGCGGACAGGATCATTTCTTCAGACTATCAACGTGTTAGCAAATTTACCGCGCCTGTCGCCTTGCCAACATGCGAGAGGCTCGCGCTTCGGCCGATGTTAGAAACGTTACAGACTTAGGCCAAGCGCCGCGACGAACAACGAAACAGCGCGGCTTTCGGCCGCGCTGTTCGATGACCCGATAGACTAATCTTTCAGCCGCCGATGATGATCTCGGTGGCCCGCGCCAGCGGAATCGCGATCGGCGTGAGCCGCTCGGCAATGAAGAACTTGAGCTCGTTCTTCGACAGCGAGTCCGGTTCGACCAGGACGTAGTGCTCGGTGCCGGAGCGCTTGATGACCTGGCGGCCATAGGTGCGCAGCAGCTGGTCGTTGAAGCGGCAGCCGATGAACAGGAAGCTGCGGTCGGTGCGGCGATCCTTGACCGTGTCGGGAATCGGCGTCTGGATGTCGATGTCGGTCAGGACCTCGACATAGTCGGCGTCGGTGATCAGGAAGTTCTTGGCAGGCACGATGCCGCCATGCGGCTTGTATAGCAGCGTGCTCCAGCCGTTGGCTTTCTCCCGGTCGGCCTCGGCGCCAGAGGCACCATAGAAGCGATACCAGCGGTCCTCGCCGATATGGGCGCGGGTGATGCCCTGCACCTCGCCCCAATCGCTACGGCCGGCCAGCGCCGTCCGCATCGCGCCGTCATACCAGCTGTCGACGATCATCGGCAGCGGCAGCGACGCCAGATGCTGCTGCAGCGGCGTCGGCGCGACCGGCGCCGCGAACGCCTCCGCCATCAGTGCCGTCACCGTCGAGCGGTGGCGCGTGCTTTCGATGTGCTGAGCCGCCGCCCAGGCGTTGCCCTTGGCGCGGCGCGGCAGCGCCACCTTGACGCCGAAGAACGCCGCGAGCGCTTCAGGGTTCATCGGCACCGCGGCACCGGACTGCTCCGAGACGGCGGGACCGAGATAGGGCACGACCTTGCCGTCCCTGAGCCTAGCAACGACGTCCTTGAGCAGCGCCTCGGCATCGGCCTGCTTGATGATGTCGATATGAGGGAATGGCGCGTTCATCACTCGTCCCCTTCTCCGCCGCGCTTGCGCGCATTGATGGTGATCGGCAGCCGCGTGTCGGCGGCCATCTGCGGCAATTCGAGCACCCAGCCATTGGCGATGCGGATCCAGCCGCCCCACAAGGTCTCGTACTCGGTCTCGACGATCGGCTCCTCCAGGTCCTTCTTCGGGACGTAGATGGAGAGGCCGGTTTCCGGCGAGCGGCGGATCATGACTTTCATTAGGTGAGCTCCGTGGATC
>JBARNF010000514.1:0-11845 GCA_049802835.1 Bradyrhizobium sp. | reverse complement strand
AATTCGCGGTTCTGGAACGTCATCGACAAGCACAAGGTCAACATCTTCTACACCGCACCGACCGCGATCCGCGCGCTGATGCAGGGCGGCGACGAGCCGGTGAAGAAGACCTCGCGCGCGAGCCTGCGCCTGCTCGGCTCGGTCGGCGAGCCGATCAATCCGGAGGCCTGGGAGTGGTATCACCGCGTCGTCGGCAATGACCGCTGCCCGATCGTCGACACCTGGTGGCAGACCGAGACCGGCGGCATCCTGATCACGCCGCTGCCCGGCGCGACCAGGCTGAAGCCGGGTTCGGCGACGCGGCCGTTCTTCGGCGTCGTCCCCGAAATCGTCGACGCCGACGGCGTCCCGCTCGAAGGCGAGTGCACCGGCAATCTGTGCATCACCCGCTCCTGGCCGGGCCAGATGCGCACGGTCTATGGCGACCACGCCCGGTTCGAGATGACCTACTTCTCGACCTACAAGGGCAAGTACTTCACCGGCGACGGCTGCCGCCGCGACGCCGACGGCTATTACTGGATCACCGGCCGCGTCGACGACGTCATCAACGTCTCCGGCCACCGCATGGGCACCGCCGAGGTCGAGAGCGCGCTGGTCGCGCATGCCAAGGTCTCGGAGGCCGCCGTGGTCGGCTATCCGCACGACATCAAGGGCCAGGGCATCTACGCCTATGTCACCCTGATGGCCGGGGAGCAGCCGAGCGAGGAGCTGCGCAAGGAGCTCGTCGCCTGGGTGCGCAAGGAAATCGGCCCGATCGCCTCACCCGACCAGATCCAGTTCTCCCAGGGGCTGCCCAAGACCCGCTCCGGCAAGATCATGCGCCGCATCCTGCGCAAGATCGCCGAGGACGAGCCGGGCAGCCTGGGCGACACCTCGACCCTGGCGGATCCCGGCGTCGTCGACGACCTCGTGCAGCACCGGCAGAACCGCAAGGAGAAGCAGGCTTAGGGGCACGTCGGCTTCGTCAAGGATCGTTACACTCCCGCGGCTGATTCCGCGGGAGTGTTGTTTTCAAGTCATTTACTTGGAGATGAACTTTCCATTTCCTCAAGTCATCCGAGTGCTCCCGACGGGAGCGGCGCCGAAGCGACGGGTGAAGGGGGATGGCGATGCGGTTTGGGACGATCAGAACGGCAGCGGCCAAAGCGGCGCTGATTGCCGTCGTCGCTGTGGGCACGGCGCTTGCGACCAGCGGCACCGCATCGGCGCGCCCCGAACTGGTCGGCATCGCCGGCGACTATTCGCCCGGCACGATCGTGGTGAGGACCGGCGAGCGGAAGCTCTATCTCGTGCTCGATGGCAGCCACGCCATGCGCTACACGGTCGGGGTCGGCAAGGCCGGGCGGCAATGGGCCGGCACCACCAAGATCGACGGCAAGTACAAATATCCGGCCTGGGCGCCACCCGCCGAGGTCAAGCGCGACAAGCCGAACCTCCCTGACGTCATCCCCGGCGGCTCGCCGCAGAACCCGATGGGCGTTGCAGCCATGACGCTTGCCGGCGGCGAATATGCGATCCACGGCACCAACGTGCCCAACTCGGTCGGCGGCTACGTCTCCTACGGTTGCATCCGCATGCTCAACACCGACATCACCGATCTCTACGATCGGGTATCGATCGGCACCACGGTGGTGGTCACGCGCTGAGGCGCGGGCCGAACGCGGCCGCAGTGGGGATCGCGGGGCGAAAACTCCGCCTGTTCGTAAGCGGGACACAAAAGAAATTTGCTCCCTGTAGTTGTACGGGTGGTCAATTTCACACCTTGTTTAATAAGGTTGCGCCTACTACCCCAATACAACTTTGGGGGGTTGGTGAATGTTTGGCTTCAATTTCAGCATAGGAACGAAGCTCGGGATTACGGCTGGGACGGGTGTGGTTCTGGTCGCGGGCATGCTGACCAACCAGATCGTGGGCAACCAGTCGATTGCTGAGTTGACCAGACTGGCCGTCATCAACATGGCCAACAAGTCCAACGCTCAAGGTGCCGACGCCGCGCTGCTGCGAGCCCAGATGAGCGAGCAAGACATCGCCCGCGCCGCCACGCCGGAGCGGCTGCAAGCGAGCCTGCAGACGCTGCAGACGAGTCTCGCTGCGGCCGACAACGAAGTCGAGGCTGCGCGCCAGCGCGCGACCCGCGCCGTGGCGAGGGAGTTGTATGGCGAAATTCGCCAGTACATCGGCAAGGCTGCCGCCGCCGGCTCCGATTTTGCCACCACGCGCGCCGAGGTGCTCGCCAAGGTCGCGGCCCGCGGCCAGGCGTCCGATGCGTGGCAGCGCAGCTTCCTCAAATTCATGGCTCTTCCCAGCCTCGCTGCCTCGCCCAACCATTTCAGCATCGAGGCCGAGCTACGCGCCGCCGATGCCGCGCTGGCCTCGGCCAGCGCCGCGAGCTGGCGCTTTGCGACCACCGCCGACGCGGCGCAGCGCGACATCGTGACCCGCGACGCCGACAAGCCGGTCGCCGACCTGCAAAAGGCCCGTGCGCTCGCGAGTGAAAAGGACGTGCAGGCCGGCATCGACGAGCTGCTCGCCACTGCGACCTCGTTCAAGACGGCGGCGCTCGACTATCTCAAGACCGATCAAGCCAGCAGGCGCATCTTCGACGAGAAGATCGTCACCGCCGACAATGAGATCAAGAAGCGGCTCGGCGAAGGCGTAACGATAGCCACCGACATGTTGGCACTGCGGCAGAACCAGCTGACTGCCGAGATGGAGCGTGTCGGCAACGTGGCCATCGTCGTCGGCGCGCTGGTCGTGCTGATCCTGATCGGCTCGGCGGTCTTCTCCTCGCTCACCATTGCCCGTCCGATCCGGCGCGTCGGCGAGATTCTGCTCGAGCTCGCCGACGGCAACAAGTCGGTCGAGATTCCCTACACCGAGCGCGGCGACGAGGTCGGTGACAACGCGCGCGCGGCCCGCACCTTCAAGGACAATCTGATCCGCATCGAGCAGATGGAGCTCGACCAGAAGAACCAGGACAAGATCGCCGCGCAGCAGCGCAGGGCGGAAATGATCAAGCTCGCGGATGCGTTCCAGACCGCGGTCGGAGGCATCGTCACAACGGTATCGTCGGCGGCCCATCGGCTCGAGGGCGCGGCCGACACATTGTCCGGCACCGCCAACCAGACGCAGGCACTGTCCGGCATGGTGGCCGCAGCATCGGAGGAGGCTTCGACCAATGTCGGCGCGGTTGCCTCCGCAACCGAGGAGATGAGCGCCTCCGTCACCGAGATCAGCCGCCAGGTCCACGATTCCAGTCGCATCGCCCACCAAGCCGTCAAGCAGGCTGAACGCACCGATGCTCGCATCAACGAGCTGCAGGCCGCTGCGGGACGGATCGGTGACGTCGTCAAGCTGATCACCGCGATCGCCGAACAGACCAACCTGCTGGCGCTCAACGCCACCATCGAGGCTGCGCGCGCCGGTGAATCGGGACGCGGCTTCGCCGTCGTCGCGAGCGAGGTCAAGGCTCTCGCCGCGCAGACCGCCAAGGCGACCGAGGACATCGGCACGCAGATCGCCGGCATGCAGGCAGCGACCCAGGAATCAGTTGCCGCCATCAAGGAAATCGGCGCCACCATCACCCAGATCTCCGATATCGCCACGACGATCGCCGCGACTGTCGAACAGCAAGGCGCGGCCACCCGCGAGATCGCACGCAACGTCGGCGAGGCAGCCAAGGGGACGGCCGAGGTCGCCGAGAGGATCACGGAGGTCAACCGCGGCGCCAGCGCGACCGGAAGCGCATCGGGCCAGGTGCTGGACTCCGCGCGTTCGCTGACATTTCAGAGCAGCAATCTCAGGGTGGAGGTGGAGAAGTTTCTCGAGACCGTGCGGGCGGCCTGATCGATCGGAGCGGCCGACTCACGGCCGTGCCGGCCCGGCATGCAGCTCGGCACCGACTTCAAACTGAAGGATTTTCAAACCTCATAAAGGGCAAGCTATGATTCTCGACGTGACATCGGCCGATTCGATCGAACACATGGCCGCTCTCATCAGGGGCGAGCACCCATCGCTCGACACCCTGCCACTTTCGCCAGCGGGCGCATTCCAGAGCAGGACGGTTACGCTCGAAACCTTGATGCGCGAAGTCACGGAGTGCCTGGCCGAGAACTTTCGCCATCGCCCGGCGCAAGACTTCCCCATGCTTTATTTCGCCTGCGGCAAGGCCCGGGTCGGATCGACAGCGCTCAGCAATTTGTTCGGCATGACCGGCATGCCGTCATACTACCAGCCGCTGAAGGCCATGTTGCGCGATGCGCTCGTCAACCGACCACTGACACCCTGGATCATGCCGTCCGCGACCGACAAGCCCAGAATCTTCAGCAAGGAGACGATTGGGCCGTATGTGCTTGCAGAGAGCCTGTTCAATCCGCTGAAGCTTCTGATCGAGGCGGGCTATCCACCGCAACGGCTGCACGTCGTGGCGCTCGATCGCGAGCCGGCGAGCGCGCTGGCGTCGTGGCTGGACAAGCTGATCTCACGTGCCTCGGAAAGCACGTTGGTGGCGCACTATGTCGTCGCCGCGCTCAGCGCGGCCCGGGTTTCGGACTATGCCAGGAAGCAGGGCGTTCCGGTCACTCACTATGTTTATGAGGTCAGCAAGGAGCCCATATCGTCGATTCGCGTGCTGTTCGACCGCCTTGGACTGTCGAGCAGCTTTGCCGAGGACGCCGTGACCTCCTGGCAGGAGCCGGGGCATGCGCAGGTGAACAATGCCCGCGTCATCTTTCCCAGCGAAGCGGCTATCTACAAGGTGCCCAATCTCCACAGCTCCGATAGCGCCTACCGCTACCAGTTTCGCGCAACGGCCTCGCTGAACCAAGCCCAGCTGGATCTGCTGGAGCGCTGCGGCGTCAACGACGTCTATCAGGCCTCGGTTGCGGGTTGCATTCGCGATCTCGGTCTGAATGCGACGACGTCGGCGCGCTTGTTCGGCGATCGTGCGGGAGTGGCTGCATGAGTTCGCGGGGCGATCACGCAACCGGGGCCGCATCCGCTCTGTGGCCCAGGGCTGCCGAGCCGCGGCCGGCGCCGCTCAGCCATCTGCGCCGGCTCGAGGCCGAGAGCATCGCCATCCTGCGCGAGGTCGCGGCCGAATTTCGCAGGCCGGTCATGCTGTATTCGATCGGGAAGGATTCCTCGGTGCTTCTGCACCTCGCCATGAAGGCGTTTCACCCGGCCAAGCCACCGTTCCCGCTGCTGCATATCGACACCACCTGGAAGTTCCGTGACATGATCGCGTTCCGGGACCAGCGGGTGCGAGAACTGGGGCTCGACCTTCTCGTGCACGCCAATCCGGAAGGGATTTCCCAGGACATCAACCCGTTTGCCCACGGCTCGGCGCTCTACACCGACGTCATGAAAACCCAGGCGTTGCGACAGGCACTGGACATGCACGGCTTCGACGCCGCCATCGGAGGCGCGCGCCGCGACGAGGAGAAATCGCGCGCCAAGGAGCGCATCTTCTCCCACCGCAGCGTCACCCACCGCTGGGATCCGAAGAACCAGCGGCCCGAGCTCTGGAATCTGTACAACACCTTGCTGGCGCCTGGCGAAAGCATGCGCGTTTTCCCGCTCTCGAACTGGACCGAGCTCGATGTCTGGGAATACATCGAGCTCGAAACCATTCCGATCGTGCCGCTGTATTTCGCAAGCCTGCGGCCGGTGGTCGAGCGCGACGGCGCGCTCATCATGGTCGATGACGAGCGCATGCCGCTGCAGCCAGGCGAGGCACCGCAATGGCGATCGATCCGCTTCCGAACGCTCGGCTGCTACCCGCTGACTGGCGCGACGCCGTCGACCGCGTCCGATCTCGCCGCGATCGTCCGCGAGATGACGGCGTCCCGCACCTCCGAGCGACAGGGCCGTGTCATCGATCGCGACAGCTCAGCCTCGATGGAGCGCAAGAAGGTGGAGGGCTATTTCTGATGGCGGCTCATCATGCGCTCATCGATCGGACGCGCGATTCCGCCGGGACATGCGCCGACGACCAGCCGACGCTGCGCCTCGTCACCTGCGGCAGCGTCGACGACGGCAAGAGCACGCTGGTCGGACGGCTGCTCTATGACTCGAAGATGCTGCTGGACGACCAGCTCGAAGCGCTGACCTCGGACAGCAAGGTGGCCGGCACCGCCGGACCGGCACTCGATTTCGCACTGCTGGTGGACGGCCTGCAGGCCGAGCGCGAGCAGGGCATCACGATCGACGTCGCCTACCGCTTCTTCGCGACCCAGCACCGCCGCTTCGTGGTCGCCGACACGCCCGGCCATGTCCAATACACCCGCAACATGGCCACAGGCGCCTCGCATGCGGATCTGGCCCTGGTCCTGGTCGACGCCCGCAAGGGTGTGGTCAGCCAGACGCGCCGCCACAGCCACATCCTCGCCCTGCTCGGTGTCCGTCACGTGCTGCTGGCCGTCAACAAGATGGATCTCGTCGGCTTCGATGCCGACCGCTTCACCACTATCTCGATCGCCTTCCGCACGATGGCGGAGCGGCTGGGCATTGCGGACGTTCAGTGCATCCCGGTGGCGGCGCGCGACGGAGACAACATCTTCCGCATCAGCTCGCGCATGCCCTGGTACGGCGGACCGAGCGTGATGGAGCATCTCGAATCGGTCGACGTCACCGACGGCATCGACAGCCGGCCGTTCCGGTTTCCGGTGCAATGGGTCAATCGGCCGAATCCAGAGTTTCGCGGCTTCAGCGGCCGGGTCGTCAGCGGCGCGGTGCGTTGCGGTGATCCGGTGGTCGTGCATCCCTCCGGTCGACAGAGCCGGATCTCCGGTATCGTCACAGCCGACGGCCGGCTGCAACAAGCGGTATCCGGACAGTCGGTGACGCTCCTGCTCGCCGACGAGATCGATGCAAGCCGCGGCGACGTGCTCACGTCAGGCACACCGCCGGCGGTGGCAGACCGGATCGCCGCTCATCTGATCTGGTTTGACGAGGCGGCGATGCAAACCGGTCGCCGCTACCTGCTCAAGTCGGGAGCGGCATCGACCGGTGCCGTGGTCTCGGCCCTCAAGCATCGTGTTTGCATCGACACCATGGAGCAGGAGACCGCGCTCACTCTGGAGGCCAACGAGATCGGCCGTGTCGATGTCGTTCTCGATCGGCCGCTGGTCTGCGATGCCTATCGCGACAACCGCGATCTCGGCAGCTTCATCCTGATCGATCCGCTGAGCCGGCACACGGTTGCGGCGGGTCTGATCGATGCGCCACTGCGCCGGCCAACCGACATCAGCTGGCAGACACTCGATGTCGACAAGTCGGTGCGCGCCCGTCTGAAGCAGCAGAAACCCTGCGTGCTCTGGTTCACCGGGCTCAGCGGCGCCGGCAAGTCGACGATCGCCAACCTGGTCGACCGGCGGCTGTGCGAGCTCGGCCGGCACACCGCGCTGCTCGACGGCGACAATCTCCGCCACGGCATCAACCGCGATCTCGGGTTCACGCCGGAGGCGCGGGTCGAGAACATCCGACGGGTCAGCGAGATCGCCGCATTGTTCGTCGACGCCGGCCTGATCACGCTGGTGTCTCTGATCTCTCCGTTCCGCGCCGACCGCGACATGGCTCGCCGCCGCTTCGCCAGCGGCGAATTCATCGAGGTCCACGTCGCAACCCCGCTGGCCACATGCGAGGCACGCGACCCCAAGGGGCTGTACGCGCGCGCCCGCGCCGGCGGGCTGCCCAACTTCACCGGAATCCACCAGCCCTACGAAGTCCCCGAAAGGCCGGATATCACGATCGACAGTGCGGCCCTGTCGGCCGAAGCGGCGGCCGAGCTGATCGTTCGCCACCTGCGCGAGCATCACTACTTTTGATCGCAGGTCCGTCTGCGACAGATCCGGCTCAGAAATCCGAGATGATGCCCTTGTTCTCCCAGTCGCCGTAGCGGGTCGGCTCCGGACCTTTCGGCCCCTGCAGCTCCTTCGGTCTCGGCTTCGCCTGCTGTTCCCCCGCCGCCAGGCGACGGCGCTCCTCGGCTTCGGCCAGCGCGCGTTGCGCGGCCGGGGTGAGCGGCTTGCGCGGCGCGTCGTTGCCGGCCACCACAGACAATGCGGGTTTGCCCTTAAGCTCGCTCTTAATCTCGCCCTTGGGCTCGTTACTCATCGTACCATTCCACCATTGAACCAATTCATTCCCGACTTCATCAGATCGTGTGCCCACGCGCGATGAAACAGGTCTAAAAAAGCAGAGCCGATTCTTACATTTGGCATATTCCCGTGGCAGATGTCCCGCAAGCTGATGGCAAGCACCGGATCGTCGCGGAACTGCCTTTCTTCTTTCGCGAGTAAACTCCAGGTATGCCTCCGCCGCGATTTGCGACCCCTTCCGAAGTCCCAGGCCTCGCAGCGCGGCGAATCGCCGCCGACGTGATCGATGGGGTCCTGCACAAGCACCGCACTCTCGACGAGCAGCTCGACGGCACCGGCGCGCATCCCGGGCTGAAGCAGCTTGCCGACCGCGACCGTGCGCTGATGCGCCGGCTGGTCGCGACCACCTTGCGTCGCTTGGGAACACTCGGCCACGTGCTGTCGCGCCTGCTCGACCGCGGCGTTCCGACCGACGCCCCGCGCGCGCAGAGCGCGCTGCTGATCGGCGCCGCCCAGATCCTGTGGATGGACGTGCCCGATCATGCCGCGGTCGACCTGTCGGTCCGGCTGGTGCAGGCCGATCGCCGTGCCGCGAAATATGCCGGGCTGGTCAACGCCGTGCTGCGGCGCTGTGCCCGGGAGGGCACCGGCCTGCTCGACGATGCGAAAGGTCAGCCGCTCGACATCGCGCCCTGGCTGCTCAAGCGCTGGATCGCGCATTATGGCGAGGCGACCGCGAAGGCCATTGCAGCGGCGCTGGGCCAGGAGCCCTCGCTGGATCTCACCGTCAAGTCCGATCCGGCGCAATGGGCGTCGCGGCTCCATGGCGAGGTGCTGCCGACCGGCACCGTCCGCACCCTGCTCCAGGGCTCGGTGACGGTGCTGCCCGGCTTCGCCGAAGGGCAATGGTGGGTGCAGGACGCCGCCGCCGCACTCCCCGCGCGGCTGCTCGGCGACGTCGCCGGCAAGACCATCGCCGATCTATGTGCGGCCCCGGGCGGCAAGACCGCCCAGCTCGCCCATGGCGGCGCCCGCGTCACCGCGGTGGACCGGTCACAGGCCCGGATCGCCCGCCTGAAGGACAACATGACACGGCTGCAGCTCACGGCCGAGACGGTGGTGGCCGACGCCGCCGAATGGCAGCCTGCCGAGAGCGGCTTCGATGGCATTCTGGTCGATGCGCCTTGCACCTCGACCGGAACCATCCGCCGCCATCCCGACGTCGGCTGGCTGCGCAGCGAAGCCGACATCGCTGCGCTGTCGGGCCTGCAGGCCCGACTGCTGACCAGGGCAGGCAGCCTGCTCAAGCCGGGGGGAACCCTGGTGTACTGCACCTGCTCGCTCGAACCCGAGGAAGGGGAGCAGGTGGTCGACAGCGTGCTGGCCGGCACGACCGAGCTTCGCCGTGTTCCCGTGACTGCTGGCGAGGTGGCAGGGCTGACCGAGCTCGTCACCCCCGCGGGCGATCTACGAACGTTGCCCTGCCATCTGCCGCATGAGGATCCGCGGCTCGGCGGGCTCGACGGTTTTTATGCGGCGAGACTGGAGCGGCGGCCGTGAGCGTGTCATCGTACGCTGCGTGCACCGGCCCTGCGGCCGGTAGCAGATTGAGGGCGTCCGCGTTGCGTTAGTCCGGTAAATCCCGATTTTTGCACCAGATTCTGGTCCCGCGATGGTGCTGCACCGGGGCCAAAAATGGTGTATCGGCGGCAGTTGCGATCTACTAAGGGTCCGCGACCGAATCCCCTCTCGACCTAAGGCTTGGCGTGTCCGCCGCTCAACGCAGACGCATATCGACGCTGGTATTGGGCCGCTTTGCGCGCAGCCTGATGTCCAATGTCAGCGGAGTATCGGTATCGCTGTCCGGACTGTGGCCCGGACGGGCGGACCGGCTCATCATTGCGCCACACGATCTGCGTACGTCCGACGCCACCCGCGCCGCCGAGATCTATGCCGGCCGCTTCGTCTTCGCCGGCAAGATCGTCACCTGCCACGGCCGCTCGATCTTCGACCTGGAGCCGCCGTCGGAGGACTGGGAGGTCGCGCTGCTCGGCTTCGGCTGGCTGCGCCATCTCCGTGCGGCCGACACTGCGCTGACCCGGGCCAATGCCCGCGCACTGGTCGACGACTGGATCACCAACCAGATCGGCCGGCATCCGCTGAGCCGCCGCGCCGACGTGCTGGCACGCCGGGTGATCTCGCTGTTGTCGCAGGCGCCGCTCGTGCTGGCCGATTCCGACGGCAAATTCTACCGCCGCTATCTGCGCGGCCTGACCCGCGAAATCCGCTATTTGCGCTATTCGACCATCGACATCCCCGATGGCGCGCCGCGGCTGCAGGTCCTGATCGCGCTGTGCTACGCGGCGCTGTGCCTCGCCAACCAGGCCAAGCACATCCGCAGTGCCACCCGCAAACTGTCCGACGAGTTGCAGCGGCAGATCCTGCCCGATGGCAGCCACGTCTCGCGCAATCCCGGCGCACTGATCGAGCTGCTGATCGACCTCCTGCCGCTGCGGCAGACCTTCGCCGCGCGCAACATCGCGCCGCCGCCGGCACTGCTCAACGCCATCGACCGCATGATGCCGATGCTGCGCTTCTTCCGGCACGGCGACGGCAACATGGCACTGTTCAACGGCATGGGCGGCACGCCGTCCGACCTGCTGGCGACGCTGCTCGCCTATGACGACACCCACGGCACGCCGATGGCGAGCATGCCGCATTCCGGCTTCCAGCGCCTCGATGCCGGCCCGATGACGGTGATCGTCGACACCGGCCCGCCGCCACCGCCGCACCTCAGTCATGAGGCGCATGCCGGCTGCCTGGCCTTCGAAATGTCCTCGGGCGCCAGTCGCATCGTGATCAATTGCGGCCTGCCGTCGACCGGCCGCGACAATTGGCGCACGTTCGCGCGCAGCACGGTGGCGCATTCGACGCTGGCCTATCACAACGCCTCGTCCTGCACCTTCGTCGAGATGTCGGCGATGAAGCGCCTGCTGCACGGCGCGCCGATCGTGTCAGGCCCGACCCGTGTCGAGAATTTCCGCGAGATCGTGCCTGACGGCACGGTGCTGTCGACGTCGCACAACGGCTATGCGGCGAAGTTCGGCCTGATCCACCGCCGTGTGCTGGTCGCGGCCAATGACGGCTCGCGGCTCGACGGCGAGGACACGGTGACCCCGGCGCAAGGCGCACGCCTGCGCGGCGGCGGATCGGACTACGCGTTGCGCTTCCACTTGCACCCGGCGGTCAAGGCCAGCCGGCTCAGCGACGGCCGCGGCGCGATGCTGGTGCTGCCCAATCGCGAGGTCTGGACCTTCGAGACCTTCGACGACAAGGTCGATCTCGAGGACAGCGTCTTCCTCGCCGGCAATGACGGGCCGCGCCGCACGACGCAGCTGGTGATCCGCCAGGATGCACAGCAGGCCGCCTCGATCCGCTGGAGCTTCGTGCGCTCGTCGACGTCGCCGGGCGAAACCAACGCGCGCCGTAGCGCCCGGCGGGAGCCGGAATTGCCGCTATAAGCTGCGATTGTAGTGAGCAGCCTTCTCCGGCTGGAGATTCGAGTTGCCCCGGCACAGACGGTGCGCTCCCTCTCCCCGTTCTTCACGGGGAGAGGGTTGGGGTCATAGGCGCTAGCTTTAGGGTCTGGACAGGACGAATCTCGATATGATTCAAGCTTGGGATGGAGATTCGTCCTGAGATTTCTGATTGCTGGCCCGAAGTGAGAGCGCACCTTCCGGCGGGGA